>NZ_JBIXLN010000037.1:0-49540 GCF_045798555.1 Paeniglutamicibacter sp. MACA_103
AGGGCACCCAAGGTGCCGTTGCCGTCCAGCAACATGGCCGGCATCCGGAAGGCCCCGCGGTTCACGGCGTGGACCAGCAGCTCGGGCACCTGTTCGATGCCGGAACCCGGCAGCCCGCAGACCATGAGCCGGGCGGTGGCCCGCGGGTCGAAGACCAGGGGGCCGGCCTGCGGAAGATGCGGCCGATCCAGCATCCCGACCACGCCCTGAAGCCCTGCCGCCTGCTTGAGCACCGAACGGGGGATTGCCGGCAATCGCTGCGGAAGCGCAGCGGAAAACGGGTTCGGGGCGGGCTCGACGTCGCGGTGGCGGTCGCGGATGCGGTCCACCTGCGCGGCCAGTTCCACCTCGGTTCCGGCGAGCCCGGGACCTTCGCGGGCCGCCACGGCCGGGGAACCGGCCGAAGGTCCTTCGGCCGGTAATTCCTCGCCGAACAGCACGCCGCCCAGGCCCGCGCCGAATCCGCGCAGGCGGGCCGGGACGCTGGGACGGGCGTTGACGCGGGCCCGGAACTTCACCGGGGGTTCTCCGCCGCGCCGGAAATACGCCATGCCGGGGGTCGAGGCGTCCAACCGGGCCGCCGAGGCCGAGCCGATCAGGTCGTTCGACTCGGATTCGCCGATGGTGCGCAGCGCGATGACCGACCCGATGTTGGCACGCAACGGGGCGCTGATGGTCCCGGCCGGCCGCTGCGTGCTGAGCACCAGGTGGATCCCCAGTGAACGGCCCACGGTGGCAATGTGGACCACCCGCTCCAGCGCCTGGGGCAACTCGGTGGCGAAGACGCGGAATTCGTCGATCAGCACCACGAGCTTGGGCAACGCCGGATCGGTGGCGGTGCGTGAGCGCAGGTAGTCGCGATGGTCGGTGGCTGCGTGGTCCGCGAGAAATGCCTCGCGCCGGTGCAGTTCGTGCCCGAGCAGGTCCAGGATCCGTTCCCCTGCGGCGGCATCCAGGTCCGAAACGAAGTTCTGGACGTGGGGCAGCCGGCACAGCGGCGCCAACGTGGCGCCGCCCTTGAAGTCGACGAGCATGAACGACAGTGCATCCGGTCCGGATCCCGCGGCCAGTCCCAGCACCAGGGAGCGAAGCAGCTCGGATTTGCCCGAGCCGGTGGTTCCGGCGACCAGCAGGTGCGGCCCGTCCGCGTCGAGATCCAGCTGCAGCTGGCCTTCGGCCGTGTCGCCGATGACGGCGCCCGTGCGGGGCACGGCACCTGGCTTGGGTTCGAGGCCGGGTTCGTCGCCGGGGTCCGGTCCGGCATCCGCCATGGCCGTCTCCGTCGGCAGCATCCGCCGGAGAGAGCGCGCCAGGGTGTCGAATCCGATCCCCTCCAACGCGATCGGGCGGATCTCGTCTCGGTCATGGTTGTCCGGTGCCGCTCCGCGTCCGGGGTGGGCAACCTGCCCCGGTACTGGGCCTGCCCGGTGACACGCGATGAAGCACGCAGCGGCAGTCGCCAGCCTGGCCGAGGTGCGAGCCCTGCGCCAGTCAGACAGAGAGTATGCAGATGGGCCCGTCGTGAGCAAGCACGGGATGGACTTCCTCAGCGGTGCCGAAGCCACGCTGCGCGTCACGGCCACGACGCCGTGAACTATCCTTGCCTCAGGCAATGTAGAGAGTCACTTTGCGATGCGTATGGAATTATCTAACTGGGGGAAACTTGTGGCTGATGATGTGATTGAAGTTGCCGAATCTGACGGCAGGCAAGACGAACAATTCAACACCGAGCTTGATTTGGTCATATACCGTAACGACGAGTTCATCACTGGCCTCGTACAACAGATCTACAAGCAAGGACTGCTAACCGAAGGGTCGCAGCTGTCGGTAGCCGCTGTTGACTCCAATTCGAGTTCGACTGCCGGAGTCGAGGCCGGGGGAAAGGTTGGTGGTAGCATCCCGTTCTTCGGCAATGCCAGCGCGCATGCGAATGCGAATGGGCAGACTGGCAGCACTAGCGGATCGAGGGATGAGCTTTCGACGACAGATACCTTCACCTACACCGCTCATTATCACTTCCAGGCGGTGAAGGCGTACCTTCAGCATTCGAGAGTAGTTCAGAAATTAACGGACCGTGGCTCGACGAAAGAACTGGAACCTGGCGATTTCGTCGAGTTTACAGCCGGGTTCCGGCCAAATGAGTTTAACACTTTGTTGGATCTTGTCACGCCAGATCTTGCGGCGGCCTTCGTGCATTACCAATCGAAACAGAAGGTTCTTGAGAACTGGGATTCTTACGAGAGTTCGGGTCATGATCAGTTGCAGAATTTTATTCAGAAGGAGCGCTACAAAGCTGAAGGCGATGCGCAAATGGCCTCGGCCGTTGTGAGCGCGTTGCGCCAGGACTTCAAGAATGAGATCACTAGAGAATTCTTCGGTTCAGTCGTGACCGGATCTCGCAGGCAGGGCGCAACGGCAGTAGTCATTTGCGACACGGAGCATTTCATTGGGAAGGACCAAGACAGAATATTGGACGGCCAATTCAAGGTCTTGGGGAAGGTTGTGAGCGTCACTGCCGTCAGTGACTCCATTCTTGCTCGAAACAAATTTCTCAATCGAATTCAGCAGCCGTGGCTGGATGAACTGGGCGAGAAATTTGACGAAGCTGGAGCTGACGGAAAATTCGATGCCAGCTTTACGCTTGAACTCAAGGGCCCCGTGGTTCGGGTTATCCCGGTAGCAATTTACGCATAGGGAAATCAATGCCCCGCGAGCCTGACAGATTGTTGCGGGGCATTTTCTATGTTCAAAGCTATTGCCGAATTCGAACGCGCACTGATCAACGAGCGCACGAGCAAAGGCCGTGAGAAGGCCCGGGAGCGAGGCAAGCTGGGCGGCCGGCCCCGCACGTTCGACGCAAAGAAGGTGGCTCTTGTGAAGAAGCTGCACGCAGGCAACGACATGGGCCCCAAGGAAATTGCTGACGCCGCACAGGTGAGCGTATCGACCATGTCCCGTCTGCTGCGCATGGAAGAAGCCAGCTGATTTTGCTGGGGGAGCTGCAGCAGCTCAGCGGCTTCCCCTGCCGGGCATTCGGCGATAGCTCCAGCCGGGCGCGGAGCCGGCTATTTAACGGCTGTCTGGGGTGACCTGAGCAGTCATGGAAGAGATTACTCCACGCGGAAAACTGGTGAAAGAATTGAAGATTCAATCGTTGATTCGGCGCGACCCAACGGCGAGTTCCCTCACCAGCCCCGTCAATTGACTGGGGCCGTACCTATGCCCGCCCACTTTTCGAAATTGGGCAGGACGACCCACACAGAAGCGGCGCTGGTTATTCCGGCAAGAAATGGACCAGCACTGCCTGATTCACGCCCCATCAGGAGTAGAACCATGTCCAATGGTACCCAACCAATCAACGCCAAACACTCGCCGGCCATTGCCGCAGCCATAGCCGAATTCGAATCGGAGATTGCTCAATTGTGCGTCACGGTTGTGACAGTGCTTCCCGAATATTTTCCGGACGGCCGGTGGGGAGCTTATGACTATGCCGCTCGCACAATTGGACCCCGGCTCACCCTTGCTCCCATTCAAGCGCGCTCGACTCTGGCCCACGTACTGCCCCACGCCAAGCATGGGCACAGCGGGCAACAGGAATGCCAAGAGCGCGAAGCGGAATCGACTGCTGCTGCTCCCTTATCGGGAGCGTGGACAAGCTCAGGGAGGCGGCGCAGGGACTTAACCTCGTTGGAACCCTGTCGGTCGTATTAGGCGTACTGCCGCGGGACATAAGCCGCTACATTGAAGCCAACCCATGGGAAGCGGCGAAGGTAATCATGGAAGCGATGACTACCCCGCGTACCTTCGATTGCCTCAAGTCCAGTGACTACCGTAGGGAACATCAGCCAATATTCGCGGACCTGTCGGCGGGCATCGGCAGCAGCGTAACTCCGTGAAAGGCGCATACAGCAATCATTGACGGGGGGATAAAGCGGCTTCCCCATCGCCAACCCGCACGAGCCTACCCAGTCGCCAGAGCGCGACCAGGTTTAGCAACTCTCGGACGGCTTGATTTGCGGTTCGTACTTAGCTCTGGCTGGGGTCGTGGAAGCGCAAGCCTCCCCCAGAGCTTGCGGACCTGGTGCGTCTCCGTCCCCCAACGGAGTGCACAACAAATGAGCCCCACCCGATCTAAAGATCGGGTGGGGCTCATTTGTTGTGCCTGGATCAATGCCACGAAATAGTCCGAAGAATCAGCCGTTGCCGGATTCTTCCTTGGCAGAAATTCGCGCCCTATAGTAGGCACCCATTTCATCCTCGGTGATAACTTCGCCGTACCTTTCGCCGTGTCCACAACGGTCCCATGCGGCCATCCAAGGGTCTTCTTTATGCGTCAAATTGCGAAGCGCCCAACCAGAACGCGCACCGTAAAGGTTGATCACCGCAGTAGCGAGATCTTGATCCGGCATCGAGACTCGTGTTGCGTCTCCAGCCTCCCAGCTGTCCACCGAAGTTTCTTTTCGATGCATGGTGTAGATGGAACTAATGACGGGGCCATGCTTCCAAGCCTCAATCTGGTCAGGAAACATAGGGCGACCTCTTAGTGCCAAATTCCACGCGTTGCAGTAATACAGGAGTTTCTGCAATTTGAGGGTCTCGATGCGTCCAAGCCGTTGGACAATGAATGCAGCTAGATCGTTTGCTTGCTGTGTGGCAGCCATTGGAACGCTCCTCTCTTACCTTGTAGCTTACGGCCAGATCGTTGAATCTCACGCCCCCGACGCATTAAAGTCTCCTAACGATTCTTGCAATCGTTCAAAGGTCGGAGCATCGCTGTGCTCTTCACAAAGTCGAGCAACCACGACCAAGGCTGCACCGAACCCCAGGATCTCTTCGTACCCTTCAGCCATGCCATGTTTCTTCGGAGAATCAACCGTCAAAACGCCCCATCTGTTCACGTCGTGCTCAACTGGGACTCTTAATGCTGAACGCCAATGGTGTTTTTCCGGATCGTAATTGGGGCGATTCAGCTGTCGGGAATGCTGACCAGTGTCTAAGGCTTCGAAGAGCCCGGCCGCTTCTTCATCTGTTCTGACGAACTTAACAGTGGGACGATCTCGATTGTAGTGATGCACATAGGCTAGATCGTTTACTATCGGCCGGCCTGCGGCGTCTTCCTGTGTCCGGTCTGTAGCTTCGATTTCGTATAGACAAACCCGTGGATCGTCGACCCCCGTCATTTGCATCAATTGTTGCATCGATTCAACCACTCTGCGTTCGAACCGCCGGGCATCCTCTGGCAGCCAGCCGTTATGGGTGTTGATGCGAGCGATATCGCGAATGCATTCAACGATTCTTTTCAGTCCCTCATCCATGCCTTCACGTAGCGACTGCTTCAACTTCTTCTTAGTGACCGCCGCGGCGATGCCGCCAAAGAGCGGCTGAACTGTTAGCAGGGCAGCAATCAAGGTATAGAAATCGACAAACCAACTTGGCAACCATCCCTGAACCCATACCGGCTCTTTCTCGGCGTAGAAGCCAACCAAGAGCACAAGTCCAGTCAAGATCGAAAAAATGATTCTGGAAGTTGGGCTGATGACAATGGCCGCCACCATGCTACAAATGGAGCGCCAGACTTTCCTTAGCAGCGATTTCGCTCTCGTCAAAGTTTCCCCCAAATCGCGAACCCAACATGATTCATCGTCGAAACAATGAACCTAGCATGCACTCCGCGTGTAAAAAATTTGAGCTCGCTCGAAGCGCTGTAATGACTTCATGCCTTCGACTCATCCGTTGGCTCTGATTGCTCGGTCTTCCACTACTTCACGCGTTCATACCAGCGCACCGGCGTGGCCACCACGTGCCACACGCGGCCTTGCCGGCGGACACGGATGGGTTCCCGGGCCGCCGAGAATTGCACTTCAACAGACTCCATACAGCGAGGTTAGCGAGGGTGGCCGACAGTTCGAACGCAAGTTCTTCTTGCTGGAGTGTCATGGTTCCAGAATGCCTCGTCTCATGGTGAGCGATCCAAATGACGAAGAAGCTGTTGAACATCGAAGAAGCATCCGAGCAACTGGGAATGCATCCGCAGACTGTGCGTGAACTGCTCCGGCGGGGTGATCTTGCCGGAGTAAAAATGCCTGGCCTTCGAGGCCGCTGGAAGGTGGAGCCGGCAGCCATAGACCGCTTCATCAAACGAAACACATACCGGCCGTGGAGGGCAGCTTAGGCACGCACTTCGGCGCCGCCAGTCAGGATGTGAAGTCAACCCGGGGGATGAGCATGGTGAACTGAGGACTGCAGAAACTCGTGAGCGTGCGTGCCGCCGAAATGCTCGACATGCACCCGGAAACAGTCCGCTAACTTTTGAGGCGCGGGGACTTGGTCGGGATCAAAATGCCAGGACTTCGATGGCGCTGGAAGATCCAGCAATCTGCCATCGAGAGCTTCATTATTCGCAATACCTACCGCCCGTAGCGCCCACACTGGAACGGATGCTTAACCGTGGTTCGTTCGGCGAGCGCGGCAGGAAAGCTCCATCCGCAGGATCACCCGTACGGCTGAAACCATCGCCCGGGTACGGCAAGGATCGCACCAAATAGGTGAGCAATGCTCTGCTGCTTCACGAAGGGACCCGCCAAAAACTTTCCGCGATCCCAGAACGTTGCCAGCTGCTCACACAAGCCGTCGGAGACTTTGACTTCATGGTTAGGCTGGCGGCTCCTTCTCAGTGGCTGGCTCCAAATCATCTTCCACGTCGTGCGAGCTGATCCTCTCAATTTGTGATTTGAGGGTCGATGCCAGTTCGGAAGCTTCGCGGACGTGTACCTCACGATTGGAAGTGTTCATTTGCCAGTCTCTGAGAACCGTAGCGAATTCCTCCACGAAGTTACGACAGTGATGAATGGCCTGCGCACGCCGGAATCCTTTCAGGAAATGAAGCTGGGAAAGTGCATCGACTAAGTCAATTTCTGCCCACAGAATTCGCTCTAACGCTAACTCATTTCGGTGATGGTGGAGCCTCCAAATCATGCCGTTCCGCTCAATCGGCCCGGTGACCTCTTGGGCAACATGATCTGCGTAGGCAATCTCAGCCTCAAGACGTTGCCGCTCTGGATCATCGAAAAAGCTGGCCCGGGGAGCGCCGTCAGGGATGCGCGACTTCAAGACCCCCACTTCACTCATGGCGAGTAGATAGTCAGCGAGGGCAGAAATTTCCCTTGATTCCTGTCGCTCACCCAAATCGGCTCTAGCTTGCTTTTGCATAGCACCCAAGGTCTTTTTGGAAGTATCCCAGGCGCGATAGGCAAATAGCGCTAGAAGAGCTGTGACGGAGGCGGTTGCAACCGTGCCCCACATTGTCCAGTACGCGGTCAGATCCGAATTCAGTGGCCAGGGCACGAAGCCGGTGAGATTGAGCATGACCGTAATCCTATGCCGACGTACTCATGGAACAGCGGCAATGTGCGGCGACGGTACTCACGGGGCTGGATCCAAAGCTGGAAGAGGAACCCACAGGGTGCTGGCCTTTGTCAGACACCCTTCCCCACAGTTTCACCACTGCCCCCGCCCACTCTCAGCTTTATTTGAATGACCTGTAGCGCACCCTTGAAATGAGAGTACGCTGCCGTGACCCAATGCCCCCGGCCGCGGGGAGTCGGTGGCCCGGCGATTCGGGCCTAAACCTGGGTATGGGACACCGCGCTCACGCTTGCAGGGCTCCAGTGCCCGCCAGGACGACGCCTACACCGATCATTGGGCCCAACCCGGTGCCACGTTCGACGGCCCGCCGCAGAACCCAAGGAAAGCGCGCTCAAATCGAGGCAAGGGTTGGACCGCCGCGCAACAAGCCGACCTAACCTCCCGCGCCGACCAGTGGGCCCAGCCCGGTGCCACCTTCTAGAACCAACCGATGGGAACGAAAACCATGAGCCTTCCAACCATGATCGCCACCGGGCGCGTGACTGCCCAGCCCGAACTATAGACCTTGGCCAGTGGGACCACAGCTTGCCGTCTGCGCCTGGCCTGTGTCGAACACCGCCGCGACCGCGACCGGGACACTGGCCGCTGGTTCGACGGGGCGACAACCTACATCGACGTAGCCCTAGTACGGCCGGCTGGCACCAGCGACGGCGGCAAGTCTGGCGGTGGGGGACCTGGCGGTGGCATCGGGCTACCTGTCCCAGCGGGAGCGCAACGGGCATAGCTACTACACCTTGCGCGCCGACGCCATGGGCCGCATTGCCGACCGGGACGAGGCCGCGTGAAATCGGCTGAATTGGCCGCCAAACCGGTGTCTGATCCGGTGACCTGGTTCTGGCCACGTCTGGCCAGTAAATCAAGGTGCCGACCGTGACCAGTAACAGGTGCCATTCCGGGGAACGGGCACCGCCCACGCTGGCCAGCATTCCCAAAGACCTCCAGGCGGCGACCGCCAGCCTGGCAGAACACAACAGCAGGAGAAACACAATGAATACCAACGCAATGAACAACCCGATTGGCTCCGCCCTTCACGACGCCGCAGAAGCCCGCCAGACCGGCGGCAACCGTATCGTGCAAGCCATGATGGCCCAAAAGCCCTACGATGCCCAGGTGGCCCAGCGGGAGGCCCAGGCGGCCATCGTGCGGCACCGCGCCCGCGTCCTGGTGGGTGCCCGCGCCACCATTGCCAAGGAAACGCAACGCCTGTTCGGGACCGCGCCGCTCTACACACGCCGGGACCCCGCCCGGGAGCACGAAACCAAGGCCCGCATCGAGGCGCTGAACGCCACCCTGACCACGGAGCAGGAAGCCGCCAAGGCGTTCGACCAGCTTCTGCGGAAGGCGCACCAGGGCGACAACGTGGAGATTGCGGGCGGTATCGCCGCCAAGGCCATGCAGGAAGGGTGGGAGGGCATCCTGGGCGCTTGGGTGAGCAACCCCAGCCTGGGGCGGAAGAAGGGCGGCTGGAGCACCGTGGAGGCGATCAAGGCGGCCCAGGGGTTCCTGACCGGGGAACTGCACGCGGTACTCCAGGACATGCCCAGCGTCGAGGAAGTCATGGCCCAGGCACGCGGGAAGGCCAAGAACTAGCGGTGACTTCGCAATTTGCGGGGCGTGTCGGGGCTGGTTTCTCGGTCCTGGCACGCCCGTTGGTTCGTGGGTGGGGCGTTGGGGTGCCCCACGGTGCCCCATTCATGCCCCACTGGGGTCCTGTGGGGTGCCCCAAGGTGCCCCGTGGGGTTCTGGTGGGGCCCCAGGCCGGGGTTGGGCGTGGTTCCTGGTGAAGTGGGTTCATGGGGCGGCGTGTGCCGGTGATCCGTCGCCGGGGGACTGGTTCGCTTCCGCTGACGCCGACAGGACGGCGCGGGCGGTTGCTGTGTGTGGCGGTTGCCCTGTGCGTCTGGAGTGCCTGGAGGTTGGCCTGGGGGAGGGCAGGGGCGTGTGGGGCGGTGTGCCTCGGGATGGGGGCCAGGTGCCAGGTGGTGACCGGGAGCAGGACCAGGCCATTTTGGAGGCCCGGAAGGTGGCGCGCAGTGTGGCGCGGCGCGAACAAGAGCGGAAGCGGCTGGCCCTGGAGTCACCTGAGGCCCGAGAAATGAGGTTGGCGGTCCGGCGGGAGTATTCCCGGAAGCGGCGGGCGCGGGCCACGGAAGCGGGCTAAAGCACTCTCTGTCTGAAGGATCTTCCCCGGGTGGGAACCTTGAGGTAGGAACGGACGGCGTTCGCAAATGCTTCCCTGGCTACCGCGTATTCTGCCTGAAGGTTTTTTGCCGTGTCGGTTTCTTCGGATGCTCCAGGATGGCTGGCAGCATTTACCATCTCGTTGGCTAGCGACTCCATGCTCGGAGCGAGGATGCTAATCCGAAGAGCGTGAGGCTTGGTTAGTTCTCTAGTGCTCATTAGGCCGTCCATGGCGACATAGAGGGCTCTGTCAGCGGACTTTCGCTCTTCCTGATGAACTACGTCATAGAAAGCCGCATTGGCTGCCAATAGTTTTTCTTTCTGTTCCTCAGACCAGTCCCCAAACTCAGGGTTGAACTGATTAGTTGCTTCCATTTTGGCGAAAACAATAGCCGCACTCTTTTGCAATTGGGCAGTGGAACCTAGAAGTTCGATCGCAGCTTCTAAGACCTGTTCCTGATGCCGGGCTTCACGGTCTGCCTTGGCCCTGTTGGCGTCTCGCAGGAAGCCGACAAGGTAGCCGATGACTCCAGTGGCTAGGGGGAGAACGCCGCCCAGGAGGGCCGCGAGAGGGTTGGCTGGTGCGGCGTCGGCGGCTGGCGCGGCGGCTTGGGCCAGCACATACAAGGTTCCATTCACCGGAACAGTCTATGCACGCAGAACGCCCCGCACGGGATTGAGTCCTGTGCGGGGCGTTCGCTGTAGCCAGTCCGGCTGGAGGCTACGGGGCCAGCATATCGGCCGGGGGCTCGGCGTTGTGTTCATTCACCCAGTCGGCCACGGCCCCCAGGTCCTCGGTGGTGTGGATCGGCCCGGCGTACCTGTTGACGGAACCGGAACCGGCCCAGTAATCGAACACCCGTTCCGGGGAACTGCCTTCAGTGTTCGATGCTTGGATGTACCCCATGGTGGTTGCCAGGCTGATGGGTGTCGCCCGGAACGGCAGGAAGCCCATGCCGTTGGCCTGGCTATGGAACAGGACGCCCGCCGGGCCCTCCAGGTCATGCAGGACCGCCCAGCGCCCCGCACCTTCGCACAGGGAAGGCCACTTCAGGAGGATGCCGTGGGGGATGGGCTGGTGGTCTGCGTAGTGGTCACTCATGGTGTGCTCCTGGGCTGGTTGGCTTGTTCATTCTTACTGGTGGGACCGACAAATTGCCGCGTCATGCGGCCACCTGGAGGTCGATGGAGAACGGGACCGGGGGCTGGTGGCACCCGGCATACTGGCCACCACTGGGCAGTGAACATCCGCAAGTCCATCGCGCGGGCCAGCCGGCTCGACCACCTTGTGGAGCTCGGCTCGATGACCCGGCAGGCAGCGCATCACCTGAACACCGCCGGCGGCGCCGGGTTGAACTCTTGGTTTCCGGAGCCACTCAGGCCGGGAACGAGACAAGTTGTCGACACACCGTGACGCCCGGGTAAGCTTCATGTGAAGGGGGCAGTTCTCAGTAACCCCTCAAGTCCGGCTGTGCTGAAGTTGCACGCCAGGGGAGGGGTGGACACGTGAGCGCTATAAAGCAGGTCACGAACGCTATGCGCGGACGCCAAACGATCAATCCGAAAACGGTGCTTGGGTTCTACGCGACCGTTCTCGGCATTCTCCTGTTCGCTACTGTAAGCGTCGTCGCGGTCTTGGCCAGTAATAACGTAGAGCTGTGGCTAATTCCGTTCCTACTCGGGTTCTCCGGCCTGCTCCTGCTGCTGTTGCTAGCTGGTGTGTTCGTTGTCTCTCTCATTGACCCTTCGAAGCTTATGCTGACCCAGGTAACAGGTACCGAGTACGCTCATATCCAAGAGACGCTAATTCTTGGCGATAGCAACCGTGGTGACAGAGTGGAGTCGTTTCCGGTGTTGGAGGTTACCGAATCCGACGTCGAACTGGAACGCGGGCCCGGTACTGCGGTTGCACCGACTGGTCTGGTCGCTGACGAGGTGGTGGAGGAGCCGGATGCTTACGGCTCTGATAATGAAGTTCGAGAGGGTTTCGGCAAATGAGCGGTTTTTTGATCATTCTCTTGGCCGGCATAGACGAAACACAGAGGACTCTGATTCATGCCCAAGTTAAGAAGAATGCCGAAGAGTGGTGGCATGAGATGCCGGACGTGTGGATTGTTGCGTCCGATGAGTCGCCACAGGCTTGGCGTGAGCGCTTAAAGGTCTTTGTGCCTAATGCCCCTGGATTCCTGCTGGTATTTATGCTTCCCGCCGAAGGTGGGCGGAAGTGGGCCACTTCGGGTCTGAAATCCAAGTGGAAGTGGGTTCTTGATGAGTACGCGACGCCGAACGGGCGGCTTCCGGCGAATAAGCCTGCGGAGCTGGAGCAGAAAGAAGCACGATTCTAGCCCATTTGCGAGAGGTTCGTGCGGGAGGACGTCGGATGTCGGCGGCGTAGCCGCCGCTTTACTTGAAATAGCAACATAACTCGGAGAATAAATAGGGCACATATCGCCGTCGACATCGGTGACAGCGGTGATCCGTTTTTTCGAGCTGACGTGGCGCAGCGTTTGCATCCCGTTAGCCCAAACCACGTCGCCGCAGACAAATTTGAACTTACGGCGGGCGGCGAGAACGTCGCCTCGCTTCGGCTGCAGCCGGCGGAGGTCCGGAACGCGGCGGAAAAATACCTTGCTGACATCAATGCGCGTGCCGGCTTTTCAAACCTGCACATTGTCAGCGCCGGCGTGGAACCCGATGGGGTAACGGCACACGTGCGGCTCGGCGCGGTGGTGCACCCACCCATCATCGGATGGGTGGTTCCGCGCGGGGTGTCCATCCACGTCGATTCCCATGCACGAACGTTGCTCTCTCGTTGAATAACCGAGTGCATCTGGCCAACGCCAACTTCGAGGGGACGAAGCGCGTGGAACCGCGCTCGCCGGTGACGGGGCGAATGCGACCTGGCTACATCACCGGGCGCAGACCCTTCGGGCGGAAACAAGTCGCGACGCAAAGCTTGGCGCCGTAAATGTCGTAGGCTGGAACCTACCATGGCTTCAACTGACTTTTCTGCCGAAATCAAATCACTGCGCTCCACCTACGCCTCCATCGAAGAGGTCTCCGATGTGCCGCGCATCCGCGCCGACATTGCGATGCTTTCCGAGGAAGCCGGTGTTCCCGATCTCTGGGACAACCCGGCCGCCGCGCAGGTGGTCACCTCCAAGCTCTCGCACCGCCAGTCCGAGCTTGAGCGACTCACGAGCATCCAGACACGGATCGATGACCTGGAGGTGCTGGTCGAGCTCGCCGAAATGGAGGGCGACGCCGACGCCATGCAGGAGGCCGAAACCGAGCTCAAGTCGGTGCGCAAGGCCTTGGACAACCTGGAAGTGGTGACCCTGCTCTCCGGCGAATTCGATGCCCGCGAGGCCGTTGTCACCATCCGGGCAGGGGCCGGCGGCGTGGACGCCGCGGACTTCGCCGAGATGCTCATGCGCATGTACATGCGTTGGGCCGAAAAGCACGGCTACCCGACACGGGTCATGGACACGTCCTACGCCGAAGAGGCCGGCCTGAAATCGGCCACCTTCGAAATCAACGCGCCCTACGCATTCGGCACGCTGTCCGTCGAGGCCGGAACCCACCGCCTCGTGCGCATTTCGCCCTTCGACAACCAGGGCCGCCGCCAGACGTCCTTTGCCGCTGTCGAGGTCATTCCGCTGATCGAGCAAAACGATTCCATCGAGATCCCGGAGAACGAAATCCGCGTCGATGTGTATCGTTCCTCGGGCCCGGGTGGCCAGTCCGTGAACACCACCGACTCGGCCGTGCGCATGACTCACATCCCCACCGGCATCGTGGTGTCGATGCAGAACGAGAAGTCGCAGATCCAAAACCGTGCGGCGGCACTGCGCGTGCTGCAGTCGCGGTTGCTGTTGGTGAAGAAGGCCGAGCAGGACGCGCAAAAGAAGCAGATGGCCGGCGACGTCAAGGCCTCGTGGGGCGACCAGATGCGTTCCTATGTGCTCAACCCCTATCAAATGGTGAAGGACCTGCGCACCGAACACGAGGTCGGAAACACCTCCGCCGTTTTCGACGGCGAACTCGATGACTTCATCGATGCCGGGATCCGGTGGCGGGCGGCACAGCGCCGTCCACAGTCCTAGGCATCCACGAGCCTGACGCTGGGCGGCCACCGGGCCGGACGCGGGGGCACTGTACGGATCAAGGAGGTTCCGCAGACTCGTTTCACCACGTGTCCGCGGAACCTCCTTTTCCGTTTTTCGGAAACCGACGGCACCGACGCCCTGCGGGCCTTTCGCACCGTGGGCGCGGAGAACCGCCGCACAGTGGCCCGCCGGGGGGAGCGATTGCATCCCGATGGGTGAATTCCGGGCCTGGACGTCCTACGATGTGGCTACAAGGTACTCGCAAGCCGGTGACGCAAGAGCACCATGCGAAATGCCTGGTGCAGGCAGTCCCGTGGTTTCGCCTCATCGTCCACCCGCAATCCCAGGAGCGCAGGAATGCTAGACAAGAGCTACGAATCAGCCGCAGCAGCCGTGGCAGACATTCCCGAGTCAGCGTCCATCGCAGTGGGCGGATTCGGGCTTTCGGGCAATCCCAACGCACTGATCCACGCGTTGCTGCAGACCGGGGTGGGTGACCTGAAGGTGGTTTCGAACAACTGCGGAACCGACGAACACGGACTGGGCGTTTTGCTGCGGGCGGGACAGATTTCGAAGATGACGTCTTCCTATGTCGGCGAAAACAAGGAATTTGCTCGCCGCTACCTCAGCGGCGAACTGGAGCTGGAACTGACCCCGCAGGGCACGCTGGCCGAAAAGCTGCGTGCGGGAGGAGCCGGCATCGCCGCCTTTTACACGCGCACCGGCGTCGGGACCCAGGTGGCCGAGGGCGGGTTGCCCCAGCGATATGGCTCCGACGGCGAGATCGTGCAGGCCTCCAAGCCCAAGGACCAGCGTGACTTCGCGCCAGGCGGCGAACCGGGGACCTTCGTGCTGGAGGAAGCCATCGTCACGGACTACGCACTTGTCCACGCGGCTTACGGGGATCGCCACGGCAACCTGATATTCAACAAGGCCGCGCGGCAGTTCTCGCCCGTGGCAGCGATGGCGGGGAAGATTTGTATCGCCGAAGTGGAGCACCTGGTTGAACCCGGCGAACTCGATCCCGATGCGGTCCACCTGCCCGGGGTCTTTGTGCACCGGGTGGTGGAGGTTGGTCCCGACATTGAAAAGCCGATTGAGAAGCGGACGGTCCAGGCGGCCGCCGCTGAATCCAACGACGCGCCACACCCGAAGGAGGGCTAGGCAATGCCTTGGTCACGCAATGAAATGGCGGCCCGGGCCGCGCTTGAACTGCCCGATGGCGCCTACGTCAACCTCGGCATCGGGCTGCCCACGCTCGTGCCAAACCATGTCCCGGCGGACCGAACGCTGGTGCTGCAATCGGAGAACGGAATCCTTGGCGTCGGCCCCTATCCCGCCGAGGACGATGTCGATCCCGACCTGATCAACGCCGGGAAGGAAACCGTGACGGTGCTTCCCGGCGCCAGCTACTTCGATTCGGCCACAAGTTTCGCGATGATCCGAGGCGGCAAGATCGATGCGGCGATCCTCGGGGCGATGCAGGTGTCGGCCGGCGGGGACCTGGCCAACTGGATGATCCCCGGCAAGATGGTCAAGGGCCCGGGCGGTGCCATGGACCTGGTCCATGGTGCGAAACGCGTCATCGTCTTGATGGAGCACGTGGCCAAGGACGGCAGTGCGAAGATCGTCACCGAGTGCACCCTGCCGTTGACCGGTCGCGCAGTGGTGCAGCGCATCATCACCGATCTCGCCGTAATAGACGTCACAGGTGCCGGCCTGCGGTTGGTTGAGTGTGCCCCCGGCGTCACGCCCGAACAGGTCCGCGCCGCAACGGACGCGCAACTGCTGTAGTGGAAAGCCGTTCCGATGATCGACGTCGGGACGGAAAAACCAGAGACCAAACGACGGTTGAGGCGAGGCTCCGGCCGACCTCGTGTGTGCGTGGTTTCGGTACCTTCAAGTGATGTCGCGTCGTTGGGTTTCCCTCACGCAGCGCGCGTTCACCTGGCTCACAGGTTCGTGACACACCCGCTTTTTGTCCCGGATGTGTGCGTCCGGGGCGGATAGAGTTCAAGGGCTGGCTTTGCAACTTCCTTCAACAAAGTCCCGTGCCTGGATCATGCGCCGGCGATCCCGCGGGCAGAGCTGCGATGATTAGATTCGAAAACGTCACGATGGTCTATGACCAAAAGTCACGCCTTGGTTCGGAGAATGCGCGCCCTGGCCTTGACGACGTATCCATTGAGATCGACCGCGGCGACTTCGCGTTTCTTGTTGGGGCCTCCGGTTCCGGCAAGTCCACCTTCCTGCGGCTGATCCTGCGCGAAATTGTCGCCACCGGCGGATCCGTTCATGTCGCCGGTCAAAACGTTGCCCGCATTCCCTCGTGGCGTGTGCCCAAATTGCGGCGCGGCATCGGAGTCGTCTTCCAGGATTTCCGTCTGCTGCCGCAGAAGAATGTTTTTGAGAACGTCGCCTTTGCCATGCAGGTGGTGGGGGAGAGCCGAAGCGCAATCCGCGACCATGTTCCCGAGGTGCTGAAGCTAGTAGGCCTGGAGGGCAAGGAAAAGCGCCAGCCTGACGAGCTTTCCGGCGGTGAACAGCAGCGCGTGGCCATTGCCCGCGCCATCGCCAACAAGCCACAGATCTTGCTCGCCGACGAGCCGACCGGCAACCTGGACCCGGCCACGAGCGTCGGGATCATGAACGTCTTGGACCGGATCAACCAAAACGGCACCACGGTCATCATGGCCACGCACGACGACGGAATCGTCAACTCCATGCGTCGTCGCGTTATTGAGCTTTCTCTGGGCAAGATCATGCGCGATGAAAGCGCCGGTGAATACACCTCGATGATCCCGGTGATCAATCAGGACGGCACGCGCGAATTGCGCCAGGCCGACCACAGTACTTGGCACAGGCCGTCGGACCGTAGCCAGGCCTTTGCGCCCTTTGACACTGAGGACGACTTGCCATGAAACTCGGATTTATTCTCGGCGAAGTAGGCACTGGCCTCCGCCGAAACCTCTCCATGGTGGTTTCCGTTGTCTTGGTTACCTTCATTTCGTTGACATTCGTCGGCACCGCGGCGCTCATGCAGATGCAGATCACGCAGATGAAGGGCTACTGGTACGACAAGGTCCAGGTGGCCATCTATCTGTGCGGTGAACACAATGAAGGCACCAACTGTGCCGAGGGCGCGGTAACGGCCGACCAGCGTGGCGAAATCGATTCGATGCTGGGCTCGGCAGCGGTCAAGCCGTACGTGGACAACTTCGAATATGAATCGAAGGACCAGGCCCTCACCCACTTCCGCGAACAGTTCGAGAACTCTTCGATGAGTGAAACCGTGACCGCTGACCAACTTCCGGAGTCGTTCCGGGTTTCCCTGGTTGATCCGGAAAAATACCAGATCATCAAGGAACTCTTCTCGTCGATGGACGGCGTTGATGTCGTGGTCGACCAGCGGGAACTGCTCGAAAAGATCTTCTCCATCATCAACATTGCATCCTTCGTGGCCATCGGCATTGCCGGGGTCATGATCCTGTGCGCGGTGCTGTTGGTCGGCACGACGATTCGATTGTCGGCCTATTTGCGCCGCCGCGAAACCGGCATCATGCGCTTGGTGGGTGCCTCAAAGTCATCGCTCCAATTGCCCTTCGTGTTGGAGGGCGTCATCTCGGCGTTGATTGGCGCATTGTTGGCTTGTGGCGTCTTGTGGGCGGCGGTGAGGTTCCTCATCGACGACAAACTTGCCCTTGAGTACAAGGACACGGCATTCATATCCACAGGGGAAGTTTTCCTGGTCGCGCCGTGGCTGATCTTGCTGGGTGTGGTTTTGGCTGGTGTATCGTCGTTGGTAACCTTGCGGCGCTACTTGAAGGTTTAGTGCGTCGCTTGCCTAAGAAAGATTCAGTTCACCGAGGATTCAAAGGACATTTATGTTAGCCAAAGCAGTATGGTGCCGCATGGCGCGTTCGGGAACCGTGGGTGCGTTGTCGATCGCACTCCTGGTCTCCGGAGGCGTAGGCGCCCACGCCGATGAGCTAGATGACCGCAAGCAACAGGTTGAACAGAACATCGATCACCTTTCCGAAGACCTGGAAGTCCTGGACGACGACATCAAAGTCACCGATGCCAAGCTTCGCGGACTGCAGGCACAGCTTCCCGGAGCCGAACAAGCCTTGGCCGATGCGCAGGGCCGGGTGCGCAGGGCAGCCGATGAGGCCGCCGACCTTGCCCGCAGGGTCCAAGCGGCCCGCGAAACGCGCGACCAGCTAAACGTGAAGATTGCCGAGGGCAAGGCGAAGCTGGAGGATTCCAAAGAGATCATCGGGCAGATAGCAACGGAAGCCTATAAGCGCGGAGGCGTTTCATCGGATCTTTCCCTGCTGTTGAACGCTACATCCGATGGCAACCTGGCGGCCGGAATGGATCTCGCCGACCAAGCCATGCGGTCTCAGAACGCGGCTCTCGACGCCTTGTCGGAACAGTCGGCGACGGACGCCAACGCGAAGTTGCGACTGGCTGCGGTCGAAGCCGAGATCACCGATCTCAAGTCGGCCGCCGATGCGGCATTGGCTCGTGAGCAAGTTGCCCGTGATGACGCCGAGTCCAAGAAGCAGCAACTCGATGGGATCATCTCCCAGACCGACGCCCTCAGTGCCCAGCTTCTGGCCCAGCGTCCGCGTATTCAGCAGAAGCTGCGCGCCGAAGAGGCCAATCAAGTCAAGATCAACGGGGAAATCAAGGAACGCCAGGAACGCCTGATCCGTGAGGAAGCCGAGCGCAAACGCAAGGCGGCGGAAGCCGAGCGCAAGCGTGTGGCCGAAGCGAAGGCCAAATGGGAGCGTGAAGAGGCGGCCCGGGCCAAGGAGGCCAGGGAAGAAGCTGCGCGCCAGAAGAAAAAGAACACCTACGTCAAGCCCAAGTACGTTGCTCCTGCGCCGCAGGCGGCACCGCCGGAACGTAGTTCCTGGGGCCTGATCAAGCCGGTTTCCGGCGGCCGGCAGACTTCGGGCTTTGGTTGGCGGCCCACGCCAGCAGGAACCATTGACTATGGTGGACGAGGCGGTTATGTGCACGCCGGTGTCGACTGGGGCTTTGGCGGACAATGCGGCTCGCCGGTCTATGCCGCCGCGGATGGCGAAGTCTGGATGGCCGGCTGGGGCGGAACCTCTGGAAACAAGGTCACCATCAGCCACGGTGTGGTCAAGGGCAGGGCTCTTGCAACGAACTACCATCACATGCAGCGCATTGTGGTTGGCGTTGGCCAGAACGTCAATCAGGGCCAGCTCGTTGGATATGTCGGCACGACGGGCAACTCCACAGGCTGCCACATGCACTTTGAAACCATTGTCAATGGTGTGGCCGTAAACCCATTGGGACTTCTCTAGCGGTAAGCTATAAGCTCGCCAAGTGACGAAACCACTAGCGGAGAGGAGTTGCCCACGTGTCTAAGAAAGACCCGGAACAGCGGATTATTGCCAGCAACCGCAAGGCCCGTCATGACTTTGAGATTCTCGATACCTACGAAGCCGGAATGGTGCTCAGCGGGACCGAGGTGAAATCCCTGCGTGAGGGCAAGGCATCGCTGGTTGATGGATTTGGACAGTTTTACCGCAGTGAGCTGTACGTGGAGAATGTCTATATTCCGGAGTACCTCAATGGCTCGTGGACAAATCACGCAGCCCGGCGGCGCCGCAAGCTGCTCCTGCATCGCCAAGAGCTGCTGAAGATCGAACGCAAGATCAACGAATCCGGTCTGACGATTGTGCCGCTGAGCCTGTATTTCAAGAACGGACGCGCCAAGATCGAAATCGGCGTGGCGCGCGGCAAGAAGGAATATGACAAGCGCCAGAGCCTGCGTGAAAAGCAGGACAATCGCGAGGCGCTGCGCACGATGCGGGAACGCAACCGCGGAGCGCGCGAATAGTCGCACCTTTCCCGTATCGGGCCTTATGCGGCTGCCTGCACCGAGTGGACGGAACCGGGCGGGGAATAGACGTGGAGCGATTGTGCGTTAGACTAGATACACGCGGTTAATCCGTGTGGTTGGATACACGCGGTTAATCCGTGTGGTTGGGGCAGCGCAAGCTGCCCGTTGACAACAAAATACGGGGATGATCGGTTTCGACGGTGTGAGTCGCGACATGTGAAGCGGGCCGAGGATGCAAAGTTATCTCGTAAACGCTCTTTGCAAAACAATAAGTGCCGACTCAAAGCGCACTGACTTCGCTCTCGCTGCCTAAGCAGCCAGACAGTCCGTAAGCCAGGGGATGCTATCGCCCCTGTTCCTTACGTCATTTAGATAGCCACTGCGGGAAGTTAGTGTTACCGGAACAACCCGCATAATTTAGGTAACTGTGCCCGGATCAGCCGCTTGTTTGCATGACGGCTGGGGCAGAGAAATTCCAACGCAAACTGCGCCCGGAGAAGACCTGGCAACACCACATCGGACGGGAGTTCAATTCTCCCCATCTCCACAATGAAGGCCCTGCGAATCTCCGGATCCGCAGGGCCTTTCTTGCATTAACGGTGAACCGCCGAACCAGGGAACACCGTGAAGTACCCGAAAACCGGATACCCCTAAAACAAGGTGGGGTTTGTCTGCCGCCTCCGCTGCCAGTGGCCATCGCGGCGAGGAATCTGCTCGGAGTCGAGATACTTGGGCAGCAAGACCGCTGGCAGGCCATTGCTGTCCCTGACCAGTTTCAGCTTCCCCGTGTGGAAGTCATGGTGGTGGGCAATGCAACCCGACCCCCTGGCTCTTGCTTTGCCTCGGGACATTGGCGGCCCGCGCCGGGACGACAATCCGGCCGCGTCCTGTATGCGGGGAAGCCACCGGGCAGCAAGAAGGGGGCGGATGGAGACGGGGTTCCGGCTTGGTGCCGGTGTACCCCGTATCCGTCCGCCCCCTCGAGTGGCAGCCCGCGGGCGGCCGTGGTGCGTCGGGCCGGTGTGGGTTACTCGCCCGCGCCGGTGGTGATCGAGGGCGCTGCCTTCGGCGCCTTCAATGCGGCGAGGCGGGCCTCGATCTCGGTCTGCTCGCCCATGTCCTCCAGCGAGTTGAACTGCGCGTCCAGCGACGAGGAGGCAAGCTCGGCGGCGCCGCGCACGCGGGCTTCCTCGCGACGGATCTTTTCCTCGAAGCGGCTGACCTCGCTGGTGGGATCCATGATGTCGATGGACTTCACGGCCTCCTGCACCTGGTTCTGGGCTTGGGCGGACTTGGCGCGTGCAACGAGCTCGTCGCGCTTGGAAACAAGCTCCTGGCGCTTGGACTTCATGGCGTCCAGGCCCGTCTTGAGCTTGTCCACGATGTCGCGCTGTGAAGTGATGGTCGGTTCAGCGGACTTTGCCTCGGACTCCGACTGCATCTGGCGCTGGATGGCTACCTTGGCCAGCGAATCGAACTTGTCGGCATTTGCGCCGTCGCCGGCGGAGCGGAACTCGTCGGCCTTGCCCGATGCCGCCAGCGCCTTGTTGCCCCAGTCGGAGGCGGCCTGCACGTCCTCGGTGTAGTCTTCCTCGATCATGCGCAGGTTGCCGATGGTCTGCGCCACTGCCGTTTCGGCCTCGGCGATATTATCGGTGTAGTCGCGCACCATCTGGTCGAGCATCTTCTGCGGATCTTCCGCCGAATCGAGCATGGCGTTGATGTTGGCCTTGGCCAGCTGGGCGACACGGCCAAAAATAGACTGCTTTACCACGGTGAGACCTTTCGTTGACTGATCTTGTTGAACTTTTCTCTGTCGCGCTTCCGGGTTCCGGAACCGCGGTACTGCAATCTGTGGGCCGGGAGTGTGCAAAACGGCTTCCGCGGCACCGGCGCTTCCTAGAAGCTGCCTCCCGCGCCGTCGCCGAAGCCGCCACCGAAGCCGCCGCCTCCGCCACCGCCGCCGAACCCGCCGAACCCGCCGCCGCCAAAGAGGCCGCCGCCGGAGTCGCCCGAGTGTGAACCGCCGCGCAGGATGGAGTCAATGAGGATGCCGCCGAGGATGGCACCGCCAAGCCCGCTGCCGCCGCCACGACCCCCGCCAAAGCCGCCGCCGTAACCGCCACCGAAGCCGTCGACGTCGCTTTCCGCCTCGCGTGCGGCCTGGTCGGCCAGCGCAGACGCGTGCTCGGCATGGGACAGGGCATTGAGCGGGTCCGAGGGAGCCAGGCGCAACGCCTCCTCGAGGTTGCGCTGGGCCTCGGCCAGGCGGGTGCGCGCCGTGGCGCCCACGCCGCCGCGCCTGGCCCTGATGAAGTCGTCGGTGCCGCTGATCTTCATCTGTGCAGTGCGGATGGCCGCCTGCAGGGATTCGGCCGCGCGGTTGGCGCGTTCCTGCGCATCGCGGATCCGGTTCAGCTGGTCGTTGAGCGGTCGCAGGCCGGCGTCGACCTCCGAGACGAGCGCCACCGGGTCCACCCGGCCGCTGCCGACCTGGGTCTGGACCGAGGAAAGCGCGGCCTCCAGGACGGCGACGGAACCGGCGAGCTCGGGGTTGGAGCCGTTGGCGACCAGGGCGCGGCCCTGGGCCAGGTCCTTGGCGGCGGTGGAGACCAGGGATTCGAGGTCGGCACGGGCCTTGTCCAGGTCGTCCCCGGCATGGGCGACGGCGTCAAGCAGCACGGTTGCCTGGTGCACGGCGTCCTCGCCGGCACGCACCGCCACGGCGGCCTCGGCCGACTCGGATGCGGAGATCTTCGCCTCCGCGGTGAGCACCGCGGTGTTGGCGAAGTCCAGCCGGTCGGTGGCCTCGGCGATGTTGGTGTGGACCTGGTGCAGCGCGCCGTCGGTGTAGCGGGCGGTGAGCCCGGTGAGCTGGTCCCGCACGGTGCCGACGCGCTGGCGCATCGGCTCGATCTGCGCCTTGAGCGAGGCGGCAGCCGCCGGGGCGTTCTGTTCCAGCTCGCGCAGCGACGCAAACTCTTCGGTGTGCGCCTCCAGGGTTTCGTTCACCGCCTCGCAGCGGCGGATGATCTCCCCGAGCCAGGAGCGCTGGTCGGCCTCGGTGTCGGGAATGTGGTCGTCGAGCTGCTGCTGCAACTTGAAGGATTCGGACATGTGGGCCTTGGCGGCCTCGATGTCCTCGGCGAAGGGCTTGACGGCGGCTTCCCCGAATTGCGCCTGCGCGAAGCCGACCTCCTGCTCGGAGGAGCGGATGGCATCGTCCGCGGCGATCAGCAGGCTGCCCGCCTTGGTGCGAAGATCCGGGATGCTGAGCGATGCGAGCGGCTCCAGCGGCTTGCCGTCGGGGCCCGTGGCCACCTGCGGGGGACCGGCGGGAAGCTTCTTGCGGCGTGCCAGCGCCCAGGCCGTGGCGCCGCCGACGATCGCGACGCCGCCGACCAGGATCCAGCCGGCACCGCCGCCGGAACCGCCCGATTCGCCGGTTCCGTTCGTGGCCTCCTGCCCGGTGGGGGAGTTGCCCGCGGCGACGTTCTCGATGCCGGTGACGGCGCCCAGCGCCGCGGCGGCCCAGTCGTCCCGCGACAATTGCGGGCTGACCAGTTTGGTGAAGATTTCCTGGTCCTGGTCGACGATGTCGCCGTCGTCGTGGGACACCAGGCGGGCCTGGCGCTGCCCGACCGCGATGGCCAGTACCGAGTCGCTGCTGCCCATCTGCTTGTTCTCGGCCACCTCGCGGACCCAGTCGTCGGGGTCGTCGGGATTGGAGAAGGTATCCACGTAGATGACGAAGAGCGACTGGCCGGTGTCCAGGCGCAGCTGGTTCACCGCGTCGGTCACCTCGGTGGCATCGGAGCCCAGGACCCGTGCCTGGTCCACCACGAATTCGCCCGGGGGAATCTGCACGGGGGAGTCGGCCGAGGCCGGCGGTGCAAGCATGAACAGGGACAAGATTCCTGCGGAGGCAACAAGTGCCATCCGCCGGGGGAGCGACTTCATATTTTTCCTTCACCCTTGCATGGTCGGCCGCAGAAAGGCCTGGTCTGGTGCGTGGATACTGGCAACGTTCCGGTTTCTGCTGTCGATGTCGATTCTATGGGGGCGATGGGCGCGAGTCCACAGAATCGCCGCAGCACCGCGCAGGGGGATGGGAATCACGCATTCTCACAGCCGACACTCAGGTTCTCCTTTTCGCCGCCACAGCCCGCAAGGGCATAGTTGTAACCAGGAAACGCAGGATTGTCCACCTTCAGGATGGGAAGAAGAGCCATGAGCGAGAACGAGTCCAAGAACCCGGGCACCCCGGCCGACGGCGAGTCGCAGCCCGGATCCGGATCCGGATCCGGCGCCGTGCCGCCGCGCCCGGTGGCACCGCCGGCCACTGGCGCCAGCACGCCGGAGACATCGGCCGCCCCACAGGCGCCGGCGGCAAAGATCGACGGTGCCGCCGATCCCACCCAGGCCCTGCCGCGCCACACCGGTGCCACCGAACAGGACGCCGCCGGCAACGCGCAGCCGCAGCCGCCGGCACACCAGCCGGCACCGGGGCACGCCTGGAACTCACAGCCGCAGCATGCCGGCTCGCCGTACGGAACCCCGACCGCCGAGGAACACGCCGCGGCCTTCACCGTCCCGGTGCCGCCGGCGCGGAACAACGCCCCGAAGAAGTTCACCTCCGGTGCCCTGATCGTGGGCATGGTGGCGGCGGCCCTCGTGGGTGCCGGCGGGGCTGTCGGCGCCAACTACGTGATGTCCTCCAACGGCACGACGGTGTCATCGAGCAGCGCGACCCCGCAGGGCGACGTCGTGATCAACAACCCGAAGAACGTCACGGCCGTCACCGCCGCGGCGGCCAAGGCCAGTCCCAGCGTGGTGACCATCGACGTCGCGGGCTCCGGTTCGGCCGGCTCTGGCTCCGGGATCATCTTGGACACCGCCGGCCACATCCTCACCAACACCCACGTGGTGACCCTGGGCGGCACCACCGGCAGCCCGGCGATCTCCGTGCGCACCTCCGACGGGAAGGTGCACGACGGAACCCTGGTGGGCACCGACCCGCTCTCGGACCTCGCGGTGATCAAGATCGACGCGCAGAACCTGGTTCCCGCCACGCTGGGCGCCTCGGGCAACCTGAACGTGGGCGACACCGCCATCGCTATCGGCGCCCCGCTGGGCCTGAGCGGCACTGTCACCGACGGCATCGTCTCCACGCTGAACCGCACCATCTCCGTCGCCTCCTCGGCGGTGCCCAAGGACGGCGAGGGCGCCGAGGACAGCGGCGAGGACAACCAGTTCAACTTCCAGTTCCCCGGCGCCCCGGAACAGCAGCAGTCCGGGGGCGAGGGCTCGATCTACATCAACGTCATCCAGACCGACGCCGCCATCAACCACGGCAACTCCGGCGGCGCCCTGGTGGACGTCAACGGGGACATCATCGGCGTGAACGTCGCGATCGCCTCATCCGGGTCCGGCTCCGGCGCCTCCGCGGACAGCGGCTCGATCGGCGTCGGCTTTGCGATCCCGATCGACTACGCCAAGCGCATCGCCAACGACATCATCGCCGACGGCTCGGCCTCGCACGGCATGCTGGGCGTCGAGGTGCGGGCCAAGGCGGCGTCGGTGAAGGACGGCGGCTCGTCCTCCTTCAGCGTCGGCGCCGAGGTCAGGAAGGTCGTGCCCGACAGCCCGGCGGCCAAGGCGGGCCTGGAGGTCGGCGACGTCATCACCGGCGTCGACACCCGCATGATCTCCGACAGCACCTCGCTGACCGCGGCGATCCGCGAGATCCCGGCCGGCGGCACCGCGGACATCCACTACACCCGCGGCGGGTCGGACGCAACGGCCACCGTCACAGTCGGGGAATCCCCGGCCGCCTGAGAACCGCGCCGCAACACGGCGCAACATGCGGCGCGTCGCCGGGCCGCGCACGGCGAAACGGGGCGCAACGCTGCGAAATGCGGCGAAATGTACCCGGACGCGTCGGGGCCGGCAGGGAGAACCACCACTTCCTGCCGGCACCGGCGCGTTTGGCGCGTCGGGGCCGTGCGCCGGCCGCACGCGGTGCCCCGGCACCTGCCACCGGGCACCCGCCGGCACCGATACGATAGAGACCGGGAGAAGGGCCGGTCCCGCCCGCCCCTGGAGGCGGCCCGTGCGCAGCGGCCGCCGTTTCCCCCGCAGATCTGTCCATGTTTTGCAGAAAGGCAGCAATGAGCCAGAACACCGGCACGCCCCTGAACATTCTCGTGTTGGTCAAACACGTGCCCGATGTCCAATTCGAGCGCCACCTGACCGGCCCGGGGAACCGGTTGGACCGCAAGGACTCCGTCCTGTCGGAACTCGACGAATACGCCATCGAGGCGGCCCTGGCCCTGGCCGAGTCCCGCGGCGGGGACAAGGCCGGCAACACCGTCACGGCCCTGACCATGGGGCCCGAGGCGGCAGCGAACGCCGTGAAGAAGTCCCTGCAGATGGGTGCCGCCAAGGGCGTGCACATCACCGATCCCGCGCTGGCCGGCTCCGACGCCGGGGCCACCTCGCTGGTGCTGGCCACCGCCATCAAGCACCTCGGCGGCTTCGACGTGGTGCTCACCGGCATGGCCTCCACCGACGCCGAGACCTCCCTGGTCCCCGCGCAGTTGGCCGAACGCCTGGGCATGGCGCAGCTGACCAACCTCTCCAAGGTCGAACTCGCTCCCGGCTCCGACACCGTCACCGGGGTGCGCCAGGGCGATGACGGCGCGCAGTCCCTGGAAGCCGCGCTGCCGGTGGTCATCTCGGTCACCGACCAGGCCAACGAGCCGCGCTACCCGAACTTCCGCGGGATCCTGGCGGCCAAGAAAAAGAAGATCACCACGCTCACGCTTGCCGAGCTGGGCCTGGCCGAATCGGCCGTGGGCGCCGCAGGGTCCGCGACCCGCGTGCTCGAGGCCGTGCCGCGCCCGCCGCGCACGGGCGGGGAAATCATCACCGACTCCGGCCAGGCCGGCATCGCGCTGGTGGACTTCCTTGCCGACGCCAAGCTGCTCTAGCACCAACAAGGGGATAAACATGTCGAACATTTTGGTATACATCCACGCCCCCGCCGGCACGGCCAGCAAGGGGCAGCGTGAACTGCTGGCCCTGGCCGCCCGCCTGGGGCAGGCCACCGCGGTGCTGGGCGGACCGGCCGACGGCCAGGCGCTGGCCGCGCTGGGCGCCGCCGGGGCCACCGGCTTCTACGCGGCCGCCGGCGGGCTGGACGCCGCCGGGCTCATCGCCCCCGCCGTCTCGCTGCTGGAGGCCGCGGTGCTCGCATCGGGCGCCGCCGCGGTGCTGCTGCCCAACACCGTCGAGGGCCGCGAAATCGCCGCCCGCACCGCCGTGCGCCTGGACGCCGGGGTCATCACCGACGCCATCGACGTCGACGCGGATTTCACGGTGACCAAGCCGGTGCTCGCCGGAAGCTACACCGTGAAGGCGCAGGTCACCCGCGGCCCGGCGCTGATCACGCTGAAGGCCAACAGCGTCGAGCTGCCCGAGGCGGCCCCTGCCACCGGCGCAACCGCACCGGTGCACGAGCTTGAACTCGGGGACAGTGCCCCGGCGGCCCGCATCACCGCCACCGCACCGCACACCGCCACCGGGCGCCCGGAGCTGTCCGAGGCCCGCTTCGTGGTGGCCGGCGGCCGCGGCGTGGACGGGGACTTCGGTCCCGTGGAGGACCTGGCCGACGCGCTGGGCGCGGCGGTGGGCGCCTCGCGCGCGGCCACCGACGCCGGGTGGATCGACCACTCCGCCCAGGTGGGGCAGACCGGCACGACGGTCTCTCCGCAGCTGTACATTTCCGCGGGCATCTCCGGGGCGATCCAGCAGAAGGCCGGCATGCAGACCGCCAAGACCATCATCGCGATCAACAAGGACCCCGACGCCCCGGTGTTCGAGATCGCGGACCTGGGCATCGTGGGCGATTTGGCGCAGGTGCTGCCGCAGGCAGCCGCCGAGATCCGCCGGCGCAAGGGCTAGGGCGGCGTGGGAATCTTTGACCCGCAGGCCCAAAAGGTCCAGCGGGTGCTGTGCTT
Organism: Paeniglutamicibacter sp. MACA_103; assembly: GCF_045798555.1. NCBI lineage: Bacteria > Bacillati > Actinomycetota > Actinomycetes > Micrococcales > Micrococcaceae > Paeniglutamicibacter > Paeniglutamicibacter sp. MACA_103. The sequence continues at coordinate 27,618 of NZ_JBIXLN010000037.1, forward strand.
CGGCGCGCATCCCGACGACCTGGACTTCGGGGCCTCTGGCACCGTGGCTGCCTGGACCGCGGCGGGCGTGCAGGTCGAATACTGCATCATGACCGACGGGGACGCCGGCGGCTTCGACGCACGGACCGCGGAGCAGATCACCGCCACCCGGCACGCCGAGCAGCGCGCGGCCGCGGCCCTGGTGGGCGTGGACACCGTGCATTTCCTGGGGGAGGCCGACGGGTTCCTGGAGCCCAACCACCGCGTCATGAAGCAGGTGGTCGCGCTGATCCGCGCGCTGCGCCCCGACGTGGTTCTGGCCATGCACCCGGAACGCAACTGGGAGCGGATCCAGCGCTCGCACCCCGACCACCTGGCATGCGGGGAGGCGGTGACCCGGGCCATCTATCCGGCGGTGGAGAACCCGTTCTCCTACCCGGAACTGCTCGAAGCGGGTCTGGAAGCGTACAAGCTGCCGTGGCTCTGGCTTTACGGGGCCCCGGCCGAGCGGGAGAACCACCGGGTGGACATCACGGAGGTGTTCGAGCAGAAGCTTGCGGCGCTGCGCCAGCACCTGAGCCAGCACCCCGACGTGCCGGCCATGGAACGCTACGTGCGCGCCCAGTGCCAGGACCAGGGCACCAAGGCGGGGTTCGCCCCCGGCGCCCTGGCCGAGGCCTTCCACGTGGTCGCGGTCAACGCGGCGGACACCATCGCAGGCTTCTAGCGCCGAGGCGCCTGGCTGCTGCAGCATCAAGCGGCGGCATTAAGTGAAAGTGGGCCGCCACTCCCCGTGAAGGGGGGGTGGCGGCCCACTTTCGTGTGCGGCGCGGGTGCCGCGCTACTTGGCCTCGGGCAGGTCGAGCACGGCGAGCGGCTCGGTGCTCGGGGCGGTGCTGCTGCCGTCGGCGGGCTCCAGCGAGACCATCACCGAGCCGATCTTCCCGACGCCGTTGAAGCCCTCCCGGATGGGATTCTCGTCGGGAAGGACGTTGGCCAGCAGGGTCGGCCTGTCGGTGGAGGCCTCGATGAGCCACACCGCGTAGGTTTCGTTGGCTTCCAGGCGCGGCAGGTCGGTCAGCTCGACCATGCCGGCGTCGGCCTTGGCCGAGGTGGTGAGCACCGCGTGCCCGCCGTCTTCCAGCTCCGTCTGCGCGACGACCTGGTCGGAGGCGCGCTCGACCTTGGAGACGTAGTTGGTCGGAATCAGGTTCACCAGCCCGGCGACGAGGCCGATGACGACCACGGCCAGGGCCGCGACCACGAACATCCAGCGCTTCAGCGGGCGCCGGGCGGGGCGCTCGGCATGGGTGGAAACCTGGTCGACGAGGTCCATGCCGAGGTTCTCGTCGTTCTCGTCGCCGCGGTGCGCGGGGATGGAGGGATCGATGCCGGTCATGAGGGTTGCCGTCCTTTGGAAATCGAGTTGGGTGGCCGGGGAAGGCCACGTGTAAGCATAGGCCAGTAGCCTAGGTGTTTCTTGTGTGCCGGCTGGGTTCCGGCGGCCCGCAGTGGCGTTGCCTAGCGCGCGCCGGTGCCGGCGAATCCGTGCTGGCGCCAGGCCTCGTACACCGCGATGGATGCCGAGTTTGCCAGGTTCAGCGAGCGCCGGGCCTCCAGCATGGGCAGGCGCACCGTGGCGGTGACGTGGGCGTCCTTCTTCACCTCGGCGGGCAGTCCGACGGACTCGGGGCCGAAGAGCAGCACGTCGCCCGGTTGGTAGGAGACGTCGGTGTACATCGTCTCGCCCTCGGAGGTGAAGGCGAAGACGCGCGAGGGGGCCAGTGCCTCCCAGGCGGAGGCCAGGTCCTGGTGGACCGTCACTACGGCAAGGTCGTGGTAGTCAAGGCCGGCGCGGCGCAGTTTGGAGTCCTCGAAATCGAAGCCCAGCGGCTCGACGAGGTGCAGTTCGGCGCCGGTGACCGCGGCCAGGCGGATGGCGTTGCCGGTATTGCCGGGAATTTCTGGAGTGTAAAAAAGGATTCGGAACACGCACCCCAGTTTACGGTGCGCACGACCCGCCGCCGGCAGGGGCCGGATCCGTGGCGCGGCACGCCCGTCCCGCGGCCGGGCGTGCGGCCCCCGTGGTCAGTACATTCCGCCCAGCAGCCGGGCCAGAATTGTGCGATCCACCACATGCGGGGCGGGCCCGGTGCCCAGGAACATCTTCATTTCCCGCACCAGGTTGATGGCGTTGACGACGTTGAGCACGTTCATGGGCCCCGGTTCGCCGCCGCGGGCGTAGTCGATCACCGGTTCGTGCAGGTTCCCGTCCGGGGACAGGATGACGGTCCAGCCCGTGACGTTCAGTTCGGGGAACAGGCGCTGCATGTCGTGCACCAGCGGGGCGATGCGCGGCGGGTCGATGTGCTTGCCGTCGCGCAGCAGCGATGCCCCGTCCCAGCGGTAGACGCCCTTGGGCAGCATCATCGAGTGGATCAGCGCCAGCCGGTAGCCGCCGAGCAGCACATGGTCGATGTAGCCGCCGTTGGGGGCGTGCAGCCCGTTGACCAGGCGCGTGGAGGGCAGCGACGGCAGCACCTGGCGGGTCAGCAACTGAACCGTGCGGCTCTCGCGTGCCAGGCGGGCCTGGGCGCCGAAGATCCCGCGCTTGCGCGGGGTGCCGTGCACCTGGCGGACGGAGGTAGCACGGTCGACGGCGCCGGGGCCATCGAGGCCCGGGACATAGACCGTGGCGTCGGTTGCCGCGGGGCGGGGCCCGCCGGTCTCGAAACGCATCGAGCCGCCGGACGCCGGGCCGCCGGCCCCGCCGGCAGGTGCCTTGCCGCGCAGGTAGCTTGACTCGGTGCCGTAGCTGCGGTCGTAGCGGGTGCGGGCCTCGGGGTCGATGAGGGTCTCGTAGGCCAGGGTGGCGCGGGCAAAGTCCTGGGCGTTTCCGCCGTGGTCCGGATGCGTCAGCCGGGCGGCGCGACGGTAGGCGGACTTGATCTCGGTGGCGCTGGCGGTGGGGGCAACGCCCAGTACCTCATAATGGGTTTGCCGCTGGGCCACGTGGCTGCCTTTCGGATCGGGGGAGCAGGCATCGATGCGCGATGTTGCTCAAGCGATCCTACCGGTTGCCGGTGGGTGTTTGCCCGGCGGGGGCGCTTCCGCCGGGCCGGGGCCGGCGGTATTCGGCCAGCAGGCCTCCGTCCTCCTCGAGGAGCAGGTGCAGCGCCAGCTCCCGGGGCACCTCGGGCGCGGCGCCGCGGGCAATCCGGGGCGAGTCCCCGGCCGCCAGCAGCGGGGAGAAGGTCACGCAGAGGCTGTCCACCGCGTCGGCCCGCACGAAGTCGCCCAGGAGCGTGGGCCCGCCCTCGGAATGGATCACGCGCAGGCCCCTGCCGTGCAGCGTCTTGATGATCCACCGGGGGTCGATGGAGGTTCCCGGTGCGTCGGCGGAAACGACCTCTGCCACCGCACCCAGGGCGGCCGCCCGCCCGGGGTCCGCCGCGGCGGAAGTGAGCAGGAGGATCTTGCCGGGGTTCCGGGTGAAGAGGTCCCCGTCGGGGTCCAGGCCCAGGTGCCCGGAGACCACCGCCAGCACGGGGCGTTCGGACATGCCGTGCTCCAGGCGCCAGGCACGCGAGGGGGCATCGAGCAGCTCCCCGTCGTAGCCCTCGGCCCGCACGGTCCCGGCGCCGACCAGGATCACGTCGGCCGCCCGGCGCAGCAGCATGAACACACGCTTGTCCGCCGCGGTGCCCAGGGCCCCGGAGAGGCCGCCGAGCGTCGCGGCCCCGTCGACCGAGGAGACGAAGTTGAAGCGGACGAACGGGTCCGCGCCTCCCGGGGGTGCGTAGGAATCCAGCAGCCCGGCATCGTCGAGGTCGGCCGCGGCCTCCGGCAGCAGGCGGCGCATCAGGCGTCCTCCCTGACGTCCCGGCGGGCCGACTGGGTGTCGGCCGACGAGGTGCCGGGGTGCGCCGGGGGATTGACGTCGCCCATGTTGTGGACCAGGTAGGCAGGCTCGCGCCACCCCATGGCGGCCTCCAGCATCCGTATGGTGGAGACGGACTCGGGGACGTTGTGCATGCGGATGATCCGGGCCCCGTTCATGATGCACATGGTGGCCGCCGCCATGGATCCGGCGGTGCGTTCGGACTTGGGCAAATCCAGCGACTCGCCGATGAAGTCCTTGTTGGAGACCGCCGCGAGGCTCGGGTAGCCCAGCGCCGCGATCGCCTCGAACCCGGCGGTGATGGCCAGGGTGTGCAGCGTGTTCTTGTTCAGGTCGTGGCCCGGGTCCACGATGATCTTCTCCTCTGCGACCCCCAGGGAGCGGGCGAAGGCGACCTTCCGGCGCAGGTACCCCGCCACCTCCGCCACCACGTCGTCGTAGGTCGGGCGCGGGTAGATGGTCCGGGGCGCGGCGAGCGAATGCGTGATGACCAGGTGCGCCCCGGCCTCGGCCACGACCCGTCCGAGCTCCGGGTTGCTCAGTCCGGTGGTGTCGTTGATGACGTCGGCGCCGGCGGCCATGGCCGCGGAAGCGACCTCCGGCAGGAACGTGTCGGCGGAGATGATCACGTCCGATTGCGCGCGCACGGCCTCGATGACCGGGACGATCCGCTGGGCCTCTTCCTGCCACGACAGGGCCGGGCCGGGGGAGAAGGGCACCCCGCCGATGTCGATCCAGTCGGCCCCGGCGTCGACCGCCTGCAGGGCAGCGTCCACGGCGGAGCCCAGGGCAAAGGTCGCCCCGGAGTCGTAGAAGCTGTCGGGGGTGCGGTTGATGATCGCCATCAACGCGACCTGTGTGCTGAAATCGATGCTGCGATGCGCAAAGCGGTGGACCGGATGGCGAAGTGCGGGTAGATACATGCTCATGCGGGCTCCTTGCAATGATCTGTTAGATCATTCTTATCAGTTTTAGAAGCTTTTGGGAGGGTGCAACGGGGTCCCGGTCGCCGGCGGGGGACCGCCTGGCGCTCCGCGGGCGCGGGCTTCGGTACCCTGTATGAATGACTTTGAACTTCGTCGCCCCCGAGGCCGGCGCATGGATAGTGCAGGCCCTGGCGGAACAAGGCCGTGACGCCGACACCGCGAACCTGGTGGCCGGGCAGGTGCCGCGCGGCTTTGCCGCCTACGTGAGGATCTTCCACCCGGCCATGGGGGCCGACGGGCAGCCCGTGCGCTGGGATGCGATCGCCAAGCGGCGCGGGAGCACCATGCACGCGCTGGCGCAGTTCGCCGCGCTTTCCGGGATCGGGGAGGACGGGGTGCCGCTGGCAGAGGACTCCTGGGAGGGCGAGGCCCCGGGCTGGGACGGCCTCGGGGCCGCCGAGCTGCGCACCATCGCCCCGGTGCTGGCGGCACACACCGGTACCCCGGATGAAATCCACCTGGCACTGTGGAACGGACTGGCCTTCATCCACGGCGGGGACCAGGTGGAGGTCGTGATCCAGGACGATCCCGCGCTGGGCGAGGAGGAAAACAAGCGGCGCACCGCGGAGCTTGCGGCCCAGGCGAAGGCGCCGGCGTTCTCCGATGAGGTCAGGAACGCCCCGACGCTGCAGATCGGCTCCGGCTACCGCTCCTTCTACGTCTTCCGCGGCGATGCGGAGGACCTGGCCAGCCCGCTGTGGGCCCGGACCTCCCTGGGCGAACAGCGCCAGTCGCCCAACCTGGCCTGGCCGAAGGACCGCGCCTGGCTGATGTCCACCGAGCTGTACGAGGACTCCACCATCGTCGGCGGCAGCCGCGAGCTCATCGACGCGCTGCTGGGCTGCGAGGGCATCGAGGCGTGGGAGGTCGACGCCGACTCCCGGCTCGATGCCGCGGGCGACACCCGCAACGAGCTGCCTGCGCCCGACACCGAGCCCTTCGACCCCGAGGAGCTGGCGGGGGAGTACTTCCAGCAGGAGGGCAACTAGCCCGCCGGCGGGCTAGTTGGCGTGCGGGCGGGGGCGCTGTGAGCAATCACTCCGCCCCGAAAACCCGCAAGAGGGCTAGAATTGTTCGGTGTCCACGAGCCCCGTATACCTAGACCACGCAGCAACGACACCCATGTCGGGACCCGCGCTTGCCGCGATGACCCATGAGCTGGCGCAGACCGGCAACCCCTCCTCGCTGCACGGCGCCGGACGCCGCGCCCACCGCGTCACGGAGGAGGCCCGCGAACAGCTGGCCGCCGCGGCCGGGGCCCACCCCTCGGAGGTCGTCTTCACCTCCGGCGGCACCGAATCGGACAACCTCGCGATCAAGGGCCTGTACTGGAACCGCAACGCCGCGGACCCCGCACGCACCCGCGTCCTCTGTTCGGTCATCGAACACCACGCGGTCCTGGACACCGTCCAGTGGCTGGCGGACCACGAGGGGGCCGAGGTCACCTGGCTCGAGGTGGACGCCGACGGCGTCATCGACCTCGCCGCGCTGGAATGCGAAATCGCGAAGAACCCCCACGACATCGCCCTGATCACCCTCATGTGGGCCAACAACGAGGTCGGCAGCGTCCAGCCCGTGGCCCGGGTGGTTGCGCTCGCCGACGCCCACGGCATCCCGGTGCACTCGGACGCCGTGCAGGCCTTCACCTCGGTGCCCACCGATTTCGCCGGCTCCGGGCTGGCCACCATGGCCGTCTCCGCCCACAAGATCGGCGGGCCCGTGGGAATCGGCGCCCTCTTCGTGCGCCGCGATGTCGTGCTCACCCCCGTGCAGCACGGCGGCGGGCACGAACGCGCGCTGCGCTCCGGCACGCTGAACGCCGCGGCCGCCGCCGGTTTCGCGGCCGCCGCCACGCAGGCCGCGGCCAACCTGGAAGCCGAAGCCGAGCGCCTGGCCACGCTGCGCGACGCGCTCATCGACGGGGTGTCGAGGCTGATTCCCGAGGCCGTGTTCAACGGCACCGCGGATCCCTCACACGCGGGCACCCGGTTGCCGGGCAACGCGCACTTCACCTTCCCGGGCTGCGAGGGCGACTCGCTGCTTTTCGTGCTGGACATGCTCGGGATCCATTCCTCCACCGGGTCCGCGTGCACCGCCGGGGTGCCGCGCCCCTCACACGTGCTGCTGGCCATGGGCCGGGACGAGGCCACGGCACGTGGCGCACAACGCTTCACACTCGGGCATACAACGGGCCCCGCCGACGTTGAGAAACTGGTGGCGGCATTGCCCGAGGCCTATGCACGGGCCAAAAAGGCCGGCATGGCCGCACAAGTCAGCAGCATCCAAACGGCAGGGACAGGGTTCACACGATGAAGGTTTTGGCAGCAATGAGCGGCGGGGTCGACTCCGCGGTCGCGGCGGCACGCGCCGTCGAGGCCGGCCACGAGGTCGTCGGCGTGCACCTGGCGCTGAGCCGCATGCCCGGGACCCTGCGCACCGGCAGCCGCGGCTGCTGCACCGTCGAGGACTCCAACGACGCCTGGCGCGCCTGCGACAAGCTCGGCATCCCGTACTACGTGTGGGACTTCTCCGAGCGCTTCAAGGAGGATGTGGTCGACGACTTCATCTCCGAGTACGAGGCCGGCCGCACCCCCAACCCCTGCATGCGCTGCAACGAGCGCATCAAGTTCGCCGCGCTGCTGGAAAAGGCCATCGCGCTGGGCTTCGACGCGGTCTGCACCGGCCACTACGCCAAGGTCATCCGCGACGAGGCCGGCAACCCGGAGCTGCACCGCGCCGCCGACTGGGCCAAGGACCAGTCCTACGTGCTGGGCGTGCTCACCCACGAGCAGCTGGAGCACTGCATCTTCCCGCTGGCCGACACCCCGTCCAAGGCCGAGGTCCGTGCAGAGGCCGAGGCACGCGGGCTCTCGGTGGCCAACAAGCCCGACAGCCACGACATCTGCTTCATCCCCGACGGGGACACCCGCGGCTGGCTGGCCGAGCGCATCGACATGACCAAGGGCGAGATCGTTGACCAGGAGGGCAAGTCCCTGGGCGAGCACGAGGGCGCCCACGCCTTCACCGTCGGGCAGCGCAAGGGCCTGAAGCTCGGCACTCCCGCGGCCGACGGCAAGCCCCGCTTCGTGCTGGAAATCCGCCCGAAGGAAAACAAGGTCATCGTCGGCCCCGAGGCCCTGCTGGCCGTCGACGAGCTGCGCGGCATCCGCATCTCCTGGGCCGGGCTGCCGATCGCCGACGCGGCCGCCGGCACCGAGTTCGACTGCATGGTCCAGGTGCGCGCGCACGGGGACCCGGTCGATGCCCGCGCCCGCGTCGAGCCGCAGGAAGACGGCAGCAACGTCCTGGTCGCCACGCTCATCGAGCCGATGCGCGGTGTCGCCCCGGGCCAGACCATGGTCATTTACCAGGGCACCCGCGTGCTGGGCCAGGCCACCATCGATTCGGCCCGCTCCACCGCCTGGGACCCGTCCCTGGTGTCCTAGGCCAACCCGGCCACGGCCAGGGAAGGCCCCGTTCGGTTTGGATGAACCAAACCGAACGGGGCCTTCTTCGCGCCCGGCGGGCGGAGGGTGCCCGTGCTTGTGCCCGGCTCAGAAATCCTTGTCGACGGATCCCGATTCGGTGGCCGGGGCCAGGGAACTTCCGACGCCGGTGGTGCTGGTGACGGACGAGGTCGGGGACCACACCATTGAGCCGGCCGTGGTGGCGGTGCGCAGGCTGCCGGATCCACTGGACGGGCTTCCCAGCGTCACGGTGACAACGGTCCGGGGGACGCCGTCGGTGGTCAGGGTTGCGGCCGTCATGGTGCCGTTGAAGGTGACCGTCCGATTGTTCTTGGCGAAGCTCCCCTTGGTGTTCACCGAGCCCAGATTCACCGTGCTGCCCGGTCGCTGGATATCCACCACGTCTGCGTTGCCGCCCGTGCCCAGGCCCTGGACGTTGCCGTCCCGCAAGCGGACCGTCACCGGCTGGGAAGCGCCGCCCCATCCCGGCGTGACCGACGGGAGGCTGACTTGCTGGCTGTAGGTGAATGTCAGGGTGTCGCCGGCGTCGAGCCTGCCCGCGGTTCCCGTGCCGTTGGCGGCCTGGATGTCTGCGGCGCGCAGGGGGCTGTTGTCCACCCGCCGCGCGGTGACCGGGACAGAGATCGTTTCCCTGCCGGTTCCGTCGGTGAGGATCGCACGGAAGTCGTACAGTCCATCCGCCGCGGTCCGCGTGTCCCAGTCGCACGAGTACGGCGCTGAGGCCAGGGTGCAGCGCGCGGTCCAAGTGTTCGTCCCGGAAGGCGAGGATTGGATCCGGACGCTGCCCACGCCCGCCGTCGAATTCGCCACCGCCGAAAGGGTTGCATTGCCCGTCAGGTAGGCGCCGGGATCCTCCATGGACACCGACGACACCGTATTGTCCACCACCCTGTTGGCCACGGGAACCGACGTCGTGCTGTTGCCCGCGTCGTCCGTAGCGACGGCCCGGAAACTGTAGGAGGCGCTGGCCAGCGCCGTGGTGTTGAAACGGCAGGAGTAGGGTGCCGCGGTGAGGGTGCACAACTGTGCCCAGGTACTGGTGCCCGTGCGGGCGTACTGGATCTGCACTTGGCTGACACCCGAATGGGCGTCCGCGGCCATGGCAGCGAACGTGCTGACGCCTCGCAGCGGTGTGCCCGGATCGCTCATGGTCACCGTGGGTGCAAGATTGTCCACCAGCACGTCGGTGACGGTGTCCGAGTAGGTGGACGTGGACCCTGAAACGGCCACTGCGCGGAGGTCGTAGGCGTCATTGGCGAAGTTTACTGTCGGCCACGTGCATCTGTAAGGGGCGAGCAGGTTCTGGCACAGCGTGTTCCACTTGTTGGCACCTGCGGAGGAATACTCTACGCGGACGGCGTAAGCGGTGCTTCCGGGGCTGTGCAGGGTTGCCGTGAGATTCACGTTGCCGCGCACGACCTCGTCGGGATTCTCGAGGACCACCGCGAACGCGTTGGCCACGGTGGTTTGCACCGAGGACGAGGTGGTGCTCAGGCCCGAGTTGTCCGTGGCGACTGCCCGGAGCCTGTAGTCCCCGTCCGGCACGGTCTGCGTGTTCCATTGGCACGCGTAGGGTTCGGCCGTTTTGGTGCACAGCGTGGTCCACTCGCCATTGGGTGGCAGGTACTGGATGGCCACGCTGCGGATCCCGGTTTCACCATCGCTGGCTACCGCCGTCAGGGTTACGCCTGCCCGGACCGTGGACCCGGGACTCGACATGGCTGCGGTTGGCGGCGTCCAGTCTTCCGCGGCTCCGAACACATTGGAGGCGTTCGAGGTGGCTGCAGTGAATGCCGCGGACGAGAAAGCCGTGGCGGTGGCAAACACCAAGGCGGCAAGAGCAGCAACGATGGCGAGGGCAGCACCGGATTTCCATCGCCCTGTCCGGTTGCCGGTGGGGGCCGAGTCGCCGTTGTCATCGTTCCGTTCACTCCCGTCTTCACCGTCTTCGGAGGTGCGGCTTCCGAACACAGCCACGACGACCGCGAGCAGCGTCAGCACGCCCCACCAGGCCAGCGCGGTGAGGTTTCCACTGCCCAGCCAGAAGCCGGGGAGCCCGATGGCCGGAACGAGGATCCTGGCTTGCCCGGTGATCTGCCCGCGCTCCAGCGGGGTGCTGTCCACCTGGACGTTTGCGTCGCCCGCCGTGACAAAGGTTCCGTCCGGGTTCTCGGCAACGATCCGGTGCAGCCGGATCCTCTCCGCACCGCCGGGTTCGGCCTCGGCCGGGCTGGTGAACTCCACCACGCCGCCAACCGGAACCTGCTGGGTTGCTCCGAAATCCGCAGCCAGCACTACATCGCCGGCATTGATGTGAGGTTCCATGGAACCGCTCTGCACCACCGTGCCGTGCCAGCCCAGCACGGCAGGCAGCATCGCGATCAGTGCAAGGCTCAGCAACACGCCTAGATACAGCCGCGAGGCAATGGACGCCAGGAACAGCGTCCAGCCGTCAGCGGAAAACAGCGGGTACCACCGGGAGGGTTTCCGGGCGGACCCGGGTTCCTCCCGGTTCACAGGTTAGATCTGCCGTAGCCGCCCGGCTACGGCGCCGTGGGCGACTGGTCGGACTGGAGCTCCCACACCAGGTCGATGCCCACGCGGGCGCCTTGCAGGGCGTTGACCTCACTCTGGCTCATGCCGGTGGTGTCGAAGCGCCAAGTCCCGCGATAGCTCTGGGTCTCGCCGGGGTTGCCTGCCGTATCCCACGGCGCGCCGCCGGTGGCAAAGTCTCGGTTGACCGACGCCAGCGTGGAGAGGGGCAGTTCGGGGACGTTGTTGGCGGTGGGCGTGAAACCGGTGCAATCGTTGAACGAGCCGCCCGTGCCCTGCTCCAAGTCGAAGAAGATCCGGTCCTCGAGGCCCTTCGCGGATATCAGATTCTGCGTGTAGGCACGAACCTCGCCCGGGACGTTGGATTGGGAAGTAACCACGATGCATTTTTGGCCGGCCTGGCCTGGGACTATGTTTTCCACCGTGAATGCGGCGGCACCCAGGTCGTCGTCGGTGAGGACGACGTTGCCGGTGCTCCATGCGCTGCCGGCGTTTCGGGTGGAAGCGGTAAAGGCAGCTTGGGAACCCTGCCAGACCATTCCGCCGGCAATCAAGATGGCCAGCGGGGCCGCGCCGAACATGGCGATTTTCCGGGTACGCGCAGAAGGAGTTTTCATGACCTAGGCCTTTGTCTTGGAACCGATGAAGTTGAATTACCAACCCGGTCCGCCAGTCGAGGAGTCCCAGGTATTGGCAAGTCCCCAAGCGTATAGGACTCCCAATGACTTGGAAGCCGCCCCAATTCGACTTTAGCTGGCATGTTTGCAGTTTGCCACCCGGAAGGCCCTGTCAACTCTCGTTTTCCTGTCCCGGGGCTCTATGCGCACCTAGGTCGGGAATGAATAATTCAAGATAGGGCAAGCAAATGGTCGACCATCCTCAGACGAGTTGAAGAACTCTGAGTCACTTCATTCCAATCCGGTTCCAAAATCGAAGAGGTGGCAATGTAATCGGCGACAGCGGGCCCAGGCCAAAACACGGTTTCCGCGAAGGTTTCGGCTGCGCCTCGGGGTCGCATGGCGTTGCGGCACGAAAGTTGACCAATGTGGCGAACATCCGTCAGCCCTGAAATGGCGTACATCGTGGCAGCGTTGGCCGGCGGACTCGAGCCAGAACGCAAACAGAGAGTGCCGGGCCAACATGAGGCTTCATTCGACCTGCGGTCGCCGCGTGCGCCAGGCCAAGGGTTCCCTTGGACGGAAATGGGCAACCTGCTAGCCTTGGCCTCATGCGTATCTCTCTGCGATTTATCAGCCCCCGACCGGTTGCCGGTCGCGAGGGCTCTGAGGCGCGCGCCTAGGTCCTGGCGGCGGAGCGGATCGGGGGATTATCCACCGATCCAAACCCAGACAAGGACTTCCCATGACTACTTATCTTTCCGCAGATGAACTCCACGACGCTTTAACGCTCCGCGATCTCTCCAATCCCGAGCACGGCCCACACGCCATGCAAGAGCTGCTGCACCAGGTCACCACGGCTCTCACCCAACGTTGGGGCTTGGTCGCCAAGACGGTGCGAAACAGCCCCCTGGTCTCGGTCGCCGACAACTACGACAACCTGGGCTTCTCCGCGTCGACCGTGACCCGCGATCAACGGTATTCGCGATACGTGAGCCCCACGGCGATGCTCAGGAGCCACACCTCGGCATCGGTCCCGTCGTTGCTCAGGAATCTGCCGCGAACCGGCGCGTTGGACGAACTGGTCGTCATGCCCGGGCTGGTGTATCGACGGGACGCCATCGACCGGACCCACGTCGGCGCCCCCCACCAGGTCGACCTGTGGCGGATCTGTCCATCCCCGGCCCTGGGGCCGGCCGACCTTGAAGCGATGATCGCCGTCCTCGTCGAAGCGGTCTTGCCCGGTGCCCAATGGCGCACGGTGCCTGCCGTCCATCCCTACACGACCAACGGGCTGCAAGTGGACGTGCTGGTCGGCAGCATATGGTTGGAACTCGCCGAATGCGGCATGATGGCGCCGCACCTCTTCAACGAGGCCGGACTCGACCCGGAGCGGTGGTCGGGCCTCGCCCTGGGAATGGGCCTGGACCGGGCGCTGATGCTGCGCAAGGGCATTCCCGACATCCGGCTCCTGCGTGCCCGTGACCAACGCATCGGAACCCAGATGCTCGATCTGGCGCCGTGGCAACCGGTCTCGCTTCTTCCTCCGATTCGGCGCGACATCTCGATCGTCGTCCCAACATCCTTCGACGAGGAGATCCTGGGCGACGAAGTCCGCCAAGCGCTCGGGGAGCGCATGGACGACCTTGAATCGGTTGAACTTCTTGGATTGACCGACTGCGAGGAGCTGCCTGTGGCGGCACGGGACAGGCTGCAGATCGAACCAGGGCAGGCGAACGCACTGATTCGCATTACGCTCCGGCCGATCGAAAGCACCCTCACCGCCCGGGAAGCCAATCTCATTCGTGACGATATCTACAGGGCAGTCCACCAGGGTCGTGTCATGGAACTCATCGCAGGCTAGGCGGGCTTGGTCGCGGTCGGCAGCAAGAAGCCGGCCGACCGCGACCAGCAGCCACGTCTCGGGCCGCTGGAGCCCTCTTGGGGATTCAGCACAATCCCTGGCCCTTGATAGGTTGGCCAAGTCCCCGCCAACTCCGAAAGGGTTTCAATGCCGCAACTTCCTTCCGTTACCCTGCAGCCATTTCAAGAGTCTGACGCGGCATTTTTCGCCGGCATGGCCTCCGACGAGCGCGTCACTCGCTTCATTGGGGACGGTCGGCCCTGGGACCGGCAAACCATCGAGGACCGCGTCCGTGCAGCGCTTGCGGAGGAGGCCCTCGATCTCGCGGGATCATCCCGCTGGTTCCTGGCGACGGAAACAGGAAATCGCGTCGGCATCGTGGTCTCCACCCGCAAGGACGACGGCATCGAGATCGGATACTGGGTGTCACCGGAACACTGGGGCCGCGGCATTGCCGGTTCCATGCTCGATGGCGCGCTGACCACGATTCCCGAGGTTTACGATTCCCGGGAACTCTTTGCCCGCGTGGACCCTGCCAACACCGTTTCCGCCAAGCTGCTCACCCGACGCGGCTTCCAACATGAGGCGGGCGAATGCGGGCTTGACCGCTACACCCTCGTGCCTGCCAAGCCGTAGGCAGCCAGGCTGGCGGAACCACGTCCAGGTTCAGGTCTTCCGCGCCACAAACCGTCCGACGGGGGTACCCTGAATCGTGGCCACCCATGCCCCCTGGACCGAAGGCGCATACGTGTCGGCCCGGTCCGCGGTTGTCTGGCGCCACGACTCATGTACGCGGTGGTGGGCCGGCGCTGCCGCGGGTGAATCGTTCAAGTGATGCTCCCAAGACGCTCTTGACCCGAAGTGGAATCGTGAAGTGGTGGACCTGTCCATGGCCGCATGTCCTGGTCTACTGTGGTCCCATGCCCAGTCGTATAGCTGCCGTTGCCATCGATGCGATCAGGCCGCGGGTGGTGGCCGATTTCTGGTGCGCCGTCTTGGACTGGCACATTGTCGAAGAGGACAGCGATGGAATCAGCATCGCGCCAAAAGATGAAACCTGGCCTTCCATCGATGTTTTTGCGGTGCCCGAGGGCAAGACCGTGAAGAACCGGCTGCATTTCGACCTGCGGGCGGATGGCGTGTCCACGGCCGAGGAGCTTGAGCGACTGCTCGCCCTTGGCGCGAAGCGGACGGACGTGGGCCAGGGAGCGGATGTCAGCTGGGTCGTCTTGAGCGATCCCGAGGGAAATGAGTTCTGCCTGCTGTCGCGGTCCGTGCAGGACGTCAAGAACCAACATTGAGAAACCCCTGACCTGAAGCCAGGATCATTCGTCAGCAGCAGCGCAATGGCCTTGGGCCATGTGAATGGCAAAGTCGCAGCGGTACCCCCGAAAGAGACCAGCAAGGCCTGTTGTCGATTCGAGACGCCGGTCGGATACTGGCTGCAAGGGTGGTCCGGTGGACACTACGCGAATGATCAGGGGAACGGCATCATGGGCGAGCTACACGTCAATATGAACATCACGCTTGACGGCGTGATCCAGGCCAATGGTGGCCCAAACGAACAAGACGGGGACTTCGAGTACGCCGGATGGGAGCGTCCATTCTGGGACCAGGAGTCATCCGACGTGCTGGTACGGGACGTGCAGGCATCCGACGCGCTGCTGCTGGGCCGGACGACATACGACATCTTCCGCTGCTACTGGCCGAGCGCGAGCGACGAGATCGGTAGCGTCTTCAACCGGGTGCCCAAGTACGTGGCATCCCGCGGCAAACCGGAATTGACCTGGGCCACCAGCACGCAGGTCGCCGATGCCGCGCGGGAGGTTCGCGACCTGCGGCAGCGGCACGAACAGATCCACACCTGGGGAAGCGCGAACCTCCTGCAGACCCTGTTTCGCGAAGGCCTGGTTGACCGGGTGAACCTGTGGGTCTGCCCGGTCGTGATCGGGGAGGGAAAGCGGCTTTTTCCGGCCGGCACGGCACCCACCCGCTTCGAATTGGTCGAGCCGCCGAGATCCTTCAAGAGCGGTGTGATGCTGGTCCGCTACAGGCGACTCGAGGGACCTCCGGAAACGGGAAACGCGGCCAACGCCATCGACAGCGAGCGATAGCCCCGCTCGGCCCCGTCGCAGACCGCCATGAACGGTTGGCTTGTTTTCAGCGGCACCTTCGGGGCCAGAGACCCTTCTCGCTCATCCCGGGTTCCTGCGGCTCGGGGGGCGCACTCGACGGCACGTTCTCACGCTCCGCGTGCCGCATGCCACACGCAAACGTCCCGCCTTCGGCCCCGCGGGAGGCGGGACGGAAGACGGGACGTTGAATTGCAACAGGTGCGGCTAGGCCTTGGCCTCGTCGACGATTCCGTACATGCGTGGGGTGATGTCCGGGTATTCCAGGCGCGTCTTGCCGGCCTCGAGCCGGGGCAACTGGGCCGGACCGTGCTCGGCGCAGTGCACGAAGTCGAATTCCGGCCACCACTTCTTGGGCCGTTCGGCCTCGGTGAAACCGCAAACGGCGCAGGTCAGGTGCACCCAGACGGGGCGCTTGCCGGTGCGGTTGGCGCGCGACTGGATCAGCCAAGCCGGGGGATTGGCGTTCATTTCGGCGAATGCGGCCTCGCTCAGGCGCGGCGGGATGCCGTGCCGCTTGGCCATTTCCATGGGGATATCCAACGCAATCGCAGCGTCTCTTCGTGTCATCATCGTGCTTAACCCTAGGCCACTTCGCCGGGGAGCGGGGACGGAGGGGGATGGGCGGGAAGGGGCCTCGGGTGCCGCGGGGGTGGAATCGGGCGGGCAGCTGGTTGCATTTTCATTTCAATTCGGTCCAATGAGGCAGGCGGTGGTGCGTAGTGACGATGATCACCTAAGCTGTATGAAGCATGTGTTTTCTATCACCTCACATGCTCGCTGACAGATAAGGAATGCTCATGGCCCGCAAGAAAAACGGGATGCGCCTCGCCGCAGCCGTTATCGGCATCTCCGCCCTGGCCCTGACCGGGTGCACCGGTCCGGCCGAAACACCAGGCGCCGGCACCGGAGGCGAATCCGCCCCAGCCGGTGGCCCGATCACCGTGGGAACCACGGACAAGGTCACCACGCTCGACCCGGCAGGCTCTTACGACAACGGTTCGTTCATGGTCATGAACCAGATCTTCCCGTTCCTGCTCAACTCGGTCCCCGGCTCGGCGGACCCGGTGAACGACATCGCGGAATCGGCCGAGTTCACCACGCCAACCGAATACACCGTCAAGCTCAAGGCCGACCTGAAATGGGCCAGTGGCACCGCCCTTGACTCCAAGGACGTCAAGCACACGTTCGACCGCCAGGTAAAGATCGCCGATCCCAACGGGCCGTCCTCCCTGCTGGGCAACCTCGACAGCGTTTCGGCCCCGGATGCCACCACCGTGGTGTTCAAGCTCAAGCGCGGCAACGACCAGACCTTCCCGCAGGTGCTCACCAGCCCCGTGGGCCCCATCGTCGACGACGAGGTCTTCCCCGCCGACAAGGTCCTCCCCGATGAGGACATCATCGCCGGCAAGTCCTTTGCCGGACCGTACACGATCGAGAGCTACGCGAAGAATTCGCTGGTTTCCTTCAAGCCCTATGACGGCTACAAGGGCCTGCTGGAAGCCCCGGCGAACAGCGCTGCCAACATCAAGTACTACGCGGATTCCAACAACCTGAAGCTCGACGTGCAGCAGGGCAACATCGACGTCGCCTGGCGCGCACTTTCGCCCACCGACGTGGAGGACCTGGGCAAGGACTCCAAGGTCAAGGTCCTCACGGGCCCGGGCGGCGAGCTGCGCTACATCGTCTTCAACTTCGACATCATGCCGTTCGGCGCCAAGACCGACAACGCCGATCCGGCCAAGGCACTGGCCGTTCGCCAGGCGGCGGCCAACCTCGTTGACCGCGAGGCGATTGCCACTGGCGTCTACAAGGGCACGTACCTGCCGGCGTACTCCTTCGTGCCGCAGGGCTTCACCGGAGCCATCGAACCGCTCAAGGACATGTACGGCGAAGACGGGAAGCCGTCGCTGGACAAGGCCAAGGCGGTCCTCGAGGCTGCAGGGGTCAGCGCCCCGGTCGACCTGAAGCTCCAGTACAACCCCGACCACTACGGCCCCAGCTCGGGCGACGAATACGCCCTGGTCAAGAGCCAGCTGGAAAAGGGCGGCCTGTTCAAGGTCGATCTGCAGTCCACCGAATGGGTGACCTACCAGAAGTCGCGCGTCACCGACTACCCGTCCTACCAGCTCGGTTGGTACCCGGACTACTCGGATGCCGACAACTACCTGAGTCCGTTCTTCGCCAAGAACAACTTCCTGGGCAACGCCTATGACAACAAGGAAGTGGACACGCTGATCAGCGAACAGCGCGTGGAAACCGACGCTGCCAAGCGCACCGCCTTGATCGAGGAAATCCAGACCAAGGTCGCCGGCGACCTCTCCACCATCCCGCTGTTGCAGGGTGCGCAGGTTGCCGTCGCGGGAGCCGACGTCTCGGGTGTCGAGAAGACACTCGACCCGTCGTTCAAGTTCCGCTTGGGTGTCATCTCCAAGTAGCCACCCACCCCGGCGGGTTCCGCCGACACCCCGGCCCCGGTTCCCCTCCCACGGAGGGGAGCCGGGGCGGGCCATGTCCGGGCCCGCCGCCCACAGCCCCAACCTAGCTAGGACGCACCATCAATGGCCATCATGACCGACCTCGCCGAAGCCGAGTCGCCACCACCGACACCGGCAGCAACGGCAACCAAGGCAGGAGGCAGCTTTGTACGTTACCTCGTCACACGCTTCCTGCTGATCTTCCCCACCATCTTCATATTGGTGACACTCGTGTTCTTCCTGATGCGCGTCACCGGAGACCCGATCACCGCCGCCCTCGGCGGCCGCCTGACACCCGACCAGCTGGCCGAGCGCATCGCCGCCGCGGGCTACGACCGCCCGGTCCTCATCCAGTACTTCGAGTACCTCGGACAGGTGTTCACCGGCAACTTCGGCCGGACCCTCACCGACAACCGCGCGGTGACCGAGGTGCTGGCCACCTATGGCGCAGCAACCGCCGAGCTGGCCTTCAACTCGCTGGTCGTCGCCCTGCTGATCGGAATTCCCTTCGGCCTGATCTCGGCCAAGCTGCGCGACCGCTGGCCCGACGCGATCCTGCGCGTCTTCGCGATCCTCTGCTACGCCACCCCGGTGTTCTTTGCCGGGCTGCTGCTCAAGCTCGTCTTCGGGGTCTGGCTGGGCTGGCTGCCGATTGCCGGCCGGGCCGGCATCAGCGCAGAACTCGCCCTGACCAGGCTGCAGAACCCCAGCGGCATCTTCCTGCTTGACGCGCTGCGCTCCGGGAACATGGCCGCGGCATCCGACGTCATCGAGCACGCGATCCTGCCCGCCGTCGCCCTGGGCCTGCTGACCGCCGGGGTGTTCCTGCGTCTGGTGCGCACCAACGTCATCGGCACCCTGGGCCGCGAATACGTGGAGGCCGGCCGCTCGCGCGGGGTCTCCGAATACCGGCTCCTCACCAAGCACGCCTACCGCCCGGCATTGATCCCGATCATCACGGTCATGGGCCTGCAGATCGCGTTGCTGCTCGGCGGCGCGGTGCTCACCGAGACCACCTTCGAGTGGAAGGGCCTGGGCTTCCAGCTGGCCGAATACCTCACGGCCCGCGACTTCGTGGCCGTGCAGGGCATCGTGGTGCTGCTGGCGGTCATCGTCGCGCTCACCAACTTCATCGTGGACATCATTGCCGCGCTCATCGACCCCCGAGTGAGGTTCTAGCCATGGGCACAACAACGCTGACGGCCCTCGGGGCCAGGAAGCCGCTGTGGACGCGGCTGCCGATCATTTCCCACTACCGGATGAGCGCCGGGCTGCAGCGCGGAATGCTGGTGGCGGGCCTGGTGCTGACCGCCCTCTTCCTGCTGGCGGCGATCTTCGCCCCGGTGCTGGCACCCTACGGGTATGCCCAGGCCTCCGACGCCGAGGGAAACTTCCCCACGCAGGCCGCCCCCGGCGGCAGGTTCCTCTGGGGCACCACGGTGGGCGGGTTCGACGTCTTCTCCCGCACCCTCTGGGGCGCCCAGACCGCCGTCGCGGTGATCGTGGTCGCCGTGGTCTTCTCCATCTTCCTCGGCGTGATCCTGGGCCTGGTCTCCGGGTACATCGGCGGCTGGCTGGACCGGGTGCTGGTGGTGCTGGCCGATGCCATCTACGCCTTCCCCTCGCTGCTGCTGGCCATCGTGATGTCGATCGTGATCTCCAAGGGCCAATCGAGCCTGTGGGGCGGCATCATGGCCGCGGCGATCTCCATCACCGTGGTCTTCATCCCGCAGTACTTCCGGGTGATCCGCGCCGAGACCGTGCGGCTGAAGGCCGAGCCCTTCGTCGAGTCCGCCAAGGTCGTCGGCGCCTCGAACGTGCGGATCATGGCCAAGCACATCTTCCGAAACGCCACCCGCACGCTGCCGCTGATCTTCACGCTCAACGCCTCCGAGGCGCTGCTGACCCTGGCGGGCCTGGGCTTCCTGGGCTTCGGCATCGAACCGACCAAGGCCGCCGAGTGGGGCTTTGACCTGAACCGCGCGCTCAGCGACGCCACCAGCGGCATCTGGTGGACCGGCGTCTTCCCGGGCGCCGCCATCGTGCTCACGGTGCTCGGCCTGACCCTGGTGGGCGAATCCATGAACGACCTGGCGGACCCGCGGTTGCGGATGCGCCGAAAAGCAAAGCGTCGCGGCGGAAAGGCCACAGCATGAACGCACACCGCAAGGACGTGATCGGCCGCGCCGACGGCACGGTCCTGGAAATCAAGGACCTCGAGGTCACCTTCACCACCGACGCCGGGGAAGTCCCGGCGGTGCGCGGCGTCGGCTTCGAGGTCGCCGCCGGCGAGGTCGTCGCGGTGGTCGGCGAATCCGGCTCGGGCAAGTCGGTGACGGCCCGCACCATCCTGGGGCTGCTCGCCGAGACCGCGGTGGCCCGCGGGGCCGTGGTGCTCAAGGGCAGCAACATGCTCACCCTGGGCGCCCGCGAGCTGCGCGCGGTGCGCGGGGACGAGGTCTCCATGGTGTTCCAGGAGCCCTCCACCGCGCTGAACCCGGTGTACACCGTGGGCTGGCAGATCGCCGAGGGCATCCGCGCCCACGGCAAGGTCGGGCGCAGGGAGGCCAAGGCCCGCGCCATCGAGGTGCTGCGCAAGGTCGGCATCCCGGAGCCGGAGAAGCGGGTCAACTACTACCCGCACCAGTTCTCCGGCGGGCAGAAGCAGCGCGTCATCATCGCCGCGGCCCTGGCCCTGAACCCGGCGCTGATCGTCGCGGACGAGCCGACCACGGCGCTGGATGTCACGGTGCAGGCAGAGATCCTGGAGCTGCTGCGCGAGGTGCGCGACGACTTCAACACCGGGATCGTGCTGATCACCCACAACATGGGGGTGGTCGCGGACCTGGCGGACCGGGTGGTGGTGATGTACCAGGGCAAGATCGTGGAGAGCGCGCCGAGCGCCGAGCTCTTCGCCAACCCGCGCCAGGACTACACCAAGGCGCTGCTGGCGGCGGTGCCGCACCTGGGCAGGAACTCCGCCTCGGCCGGGATGACCTCCCGCTCCGGACAGGACAAGGAGGTGCTGGTCCAAGCCACCAACCTTTCCATCGTCTATCCCGGGCGCCTGGGAACGCCCTCGTTCACGGCCGTCGACGACGTCTCGCTGCAAATCTGCGCGGGGGAGGTCTACGGGCTGGTGGGCGAGTCCGGGTCCGGGAAGACCACCATCGGCCGGGCCATCGCCGGGCTGAACAAGGTCAGTTCCGGTTCGCTGAAGGTCTTCGGCTACGAGATGCTCGACTTCAAGGAGCGCAGCTTCAAGAAGCTGCGCCAGGACATCGGGTTCGTGTTCCAGGATCCGGCGGCCAGCTTCAACCCGCAGCTGAGCATCGGCGAATGCGTTGCCGAGCCGCTGCTGGTGCACAAGGCGCTCGATGCCCGGGCCGCCCGCAGGCGGGTCGACGAGCTGCTCGAGGCGGTGCAGCTGCCGGCCGCGTTCGCCGCCCGCTTCCCGCACGAGCTCTCCGGCGGGCAGCGCCAGCGTGCCTCGCTGGCCCGGGCCCTGGCGCTGGACCCGAAGCTGCTGATCGCCGACGAGCCGACCAGCGCCCTGGACGTCTCGGTGCAGGCCAAGGTGCTGGAATTGTTCAAGGAGCTGCAGTCCGAGCTGGGCTTCGCGGCCCTGTTCATCTCCCACGACCTGGCCGTGGTCGACATGCTCTCCACCTGGGTGGGGGTGCTCTACCGCGGCAAGCTCGTCGAGGAGGGCATCGGCAACCAGGTCATGGGCGACCCGCAGCACCCATACACCCGCAGGCTCATCGCCTCGCTGCCGGTGCCGGACCCGGTGGAGCAGGCGGTGCGCCGCGAGGCGTTCCTCAAGGCGGTCTGAGCAGGGGGGGGAACCCCGGCGGGGGGGGGGGGGGGGGGGGGGGGGGGGGGGGGGGGGGGGGGGGGGGGGGGGGGGGGGGGGGCGGGGGGCG
>NZ_JBIXLN010000038.1:0-48335 GCF_045798555.1 Paeniglutamicibacter sp. MACA_103
CTTCCGAAGTTCATTTGGAATTCTTTGCAATCGGCTTCGCGTTTCACCCTTTCGGGCTACGTTGCGGTGCTCGGTGCGAGAAACAACTCTACGCGCATCCCGCCGGAAAGTCCAAACCGCTGCCACCTGCGCACCCGAGGGGCAAGGAACCCCGTGAACACGGGGCTGGAACCTGGTTGGGGGCTGAATTTCCGGCCATTCGGCGGGAAACATCAATTGAGCGCTGCATCACAGCAACATCACGGGGCCGGTCATAGACTGAAAACATGCCTGCACATCCAGTAAACGCATCGTCCAGTGACCAGCCCGTCAACGCATTGCAGCAGATACTCGGCTTCACCGAGCCCATCTTCAATGCCCCGATGGCCGGGGCAGCCGGTGGCGAGCTCGCCGCTGCAGTTTCGGCAGCCGGCGGCTTCGGCATGTTGGGGATCGGCGGCAATGTCACCAAGGAATGGATGGACAGGGAAGCACCACTGGCCGCGTCCTCTGGTCGAGGCTGGGGTGCCGGCCTCATGGCCTGGGTCCTGGCGAAGAACCTGGAACCGCTCGAGCACGTGCTTGCTCATGGCCCTTCCTTTGTCTGCATCAGCTTTGGCGATCCCGGCCCCGCCGCCGCCCTGGCACATGAGTCCGGGTCCTTGGTGGGAATGCAGGTCGGGAACGCAGCAGAACTTTCCCGCGCCCTTGAGGACGACATCGACGTGGTGATCTGCCGCGGGAACGAAGGCGGGGGCCACGGGCGCAACGAAGTCTCCACGCTTCCCCTGCTCCAGCTGGCCTTGGAAAGGGCCGGCAAACCGGTCATTGCCGCCGGGGGCCTTGCCACGGCAGCCGGGGTCGCCGCCGTCCTGGGTGCGGGCGCTTCGGCCGCATGGATCGGCACGCGCTTCGCTGCGGCCACCGAATCCATGAGCCATCAAAATATCAAGGCGGCCATTGGGGCGGCCGACATCGACGACACCGTTTACACCCGCGCCTTCGACATCGCCCAGCGCATCGACTGGCCGGTTCAATACGGCGGCCGCGCCCTGCGCAACGAGTTCAGCGACACCTGGGCCGAAGACATCGAAGCACTGGCGGCAGCCGTGGGGGCGGACGACACACTGACCAAGCAAGTCGACGACGCCCGAGCTAAGGGCGATACTTCCCTGGCGCCGATCTATGCCGGCCAGTCGGCGGGCCTCTCGGCCGCCGGACAAAGCGCCGCCGAGATCGTTGCGGACCTTGCCGGCTTCCGTTCGGTGCTCGAGCAGGCCGCCCGGCGTTGGTCCACCTCCTGAGCGGATCGGACCCGTTGGCTCAGTAGCCCAGTGTCATGTTGTCGATCAGCCGGACCTCGCCGACCTTCGCGGCCACCAGCAGCAAGCCCTCGCCGGTGAACGGGGTGTCCTGGCAATTGAAGGCCAGCTCCTGCAAGGTGCGCGGGTCCACCAGCTCGAAGTAGTCGAGCTCCACCAGCGGTTCCATCTCGAAGAGCCCCGCGGCGTCCTCCAGGTACAGCGGTTCGTGGCGGTCGGCCCGCTCCTTGACCAGGCTCAGTGCCCGGTGGATCACCAGCGCGGCCGTGGCCTGCTCTTTGGTGAGGAATTGGTTCCGGCTGGAAAGGGCCAAGCCCTCGGCGCTGCGGATAATGGGCACCGAACGGACCTCGACCGGATAATTCAGATCCGCCACCATGCGGTTGATCAGCACCAGCTGCTGCGCATCCTTCTGTCCGAAGTAGGCGCGGTAGGAGACGGGGACCCCGAGCGTTGCCGGCGGCATGGCAAAGTGGAGCAGCTTGGCCACGACGGCGAGCATCCCGTCGAAGTGCCCGGGGCGCGAGGCCCCTTCGAACTTCGAGCCCAGGAAACCGGAATCGATCTTGATCAGCGGGCGGCCGTCGGGGTAGACCTCTGCGGCCTCCGGGGCGAAGACGATGTCGGCGCCGGCCCGGGCCAGGATCGCCACGTCCGCCTCGAGGGTTCGCGGGTACCTGGCGAAATCCTGCGCGTCGTTGAATTGCAGCTCATTGACGAAGACGCTGACCACCAGCACGTCGTTTTGCCCCCGCGCGGTGGAGACCAGGGACTCGTGTCCCGAGTGCAGGGCCCCCATGGTGGGCACCAGCCCCAGGGTCGCGGCGCCCTGCGCCGGTGCCGCCGTCTCGAGGGCCCGGGCAATCGCCGCCGAAAGCTCGGCCGCGGTGCGGGCAATGCTGGGGGTGCGGCCGGCGGAATCTGCTGATGTGCTCACCGGCCCAGTTTATCCGCAGGGCTCCGCCGCCGGCCCTACCGTGTCGGGGCGTCCAGCGCGGCCAGGATCCCGTCGAGGGTCTGCCGGTCGATCAACCCTCGGGCATGGGCACGCAACGCGGTCGCGCGGCTCATGGCCAGGTAGCCCTCCCGGGTGTCCTCGCCGATGTCCGCTCCGGCCAGGGCGGCCCGATGCGCCACAACGGTCTGCACGTCCCCGCGGGCCACCGGCCCGGTCAACGCTCCCTCCCCGGAAGCCAGCGCGTTTTCCAGCGAGGCACGCATGAGTGCCGAGAGCACCCGCTCGGGGTGCTCGACGCCGATGCCCGCCAGGATTCCGGCGGCCTGCCCGGCAATCGTCACCAGGTGGTTGGAGGCGTGCGACAGCGCCGCGTGGTACTTCACCCGGTCCTCCTCGGCGATGACAACCGGCTCGCCGCCCATCTCCACCACGAGGGCCTGGGCGATGGGAAGGACCATGTTCGAGGCGCTAACCCCGAAGACGCAGTCGCCGAGCCGCTCCAGGTCCATGCTCATCCCGGTGAAGGTCATGGCCGGGTGGATGGCCAGCCCGATGGCGCCTGCGGCCATTGCCGGGGCCAGCACCTCGGTGCCGTAGCGTCCGGCGGTGTGGACCACCAGCTGCCCGGCCTGCCAGTGCCCGGCCGCGGCCAGCCCGGAGACCAGCTCCGCCAACGCGTCGTCGGGAACCGCCAAGATGACCAGTTCGGCGCGGCGCAGGATCTCGGGGATTTCCAGCACCGGCACGTCGGGCAGGAGCAGCTCGGCGCGTTCGCGCGAGGCCTCGGAGACGGCGTGGACGCCCACGACTTGGTGCTCGGCGGCGCGCAACGCGGCACCCAACACGGCCCCGACCTTGCCGGCGCCGATGACGCCCACCCCCAGCCGTCCCGGCTTGCCCGTGTTCCTCATGCGTCCCCCAGCCAGTGGTTTGAATCTGTTTGCCTGCGTGCCGCGGCGGCACGGTCTGCCTGTTCCAGGAACAATGCGCGGCCCGAGCCGATGTCGAGCTGGCGCACCATTGGCACCACGGGCCCCGGGATCGTGGCCAGGGCCAGGTCCACCACGTCCAGGCGCCGCGCCAGCGGGCCCTGCCGCAGGGAAAGGCCCTGGGTGCGGGCGTGCGGAACGATGGCGATGGTGCGGTGCAGCGCCCCGTTGCGTGCCACCAGCGCGGTGTCGGTCAGCGCGTATCCCTGTCGGCGGTACGCCAGGGGCGAGAGCGGGCGGACCCTCGCCGGGGAAACCACGAAGCCGTGTTCGGTGCCGCTGCCGTTGAGGGCGGCGGCAAAGAATTCGCGCGGCGCCTCGACGCCGGGGGCCGGCAGCACCACCGAGAGCACCGCCAGCACGTCCTCGAAGGTGCCCACCGGCAGCAGCACGCTGCGCTGCTCGGCGTCGTTGGCGGCCCCGCCCCCGATGCCCGCGACGTTCACCGCGACCTTGTACCAGCCCAGCCGCCGCCAGAGGAAGGGCGCGGAGACCTTGATGGCCTGCACCCGCCCCGGGGGCACCGTCTGGTGGCGGGTGTCCAGCAGCCCGTAACCCAGGCGCAACCCGTCGGCGCTCGTGGCCGCCTTGAAGTTGTAGCCGGTGTTGAGGTTGTTCCACAGCGCGCCGGCCATGCCCAGCAGCGCCGGCAGCAGGTAGAACGGCGCGAAGCCGTCGATGGTCGACATGCCGATGGCCAGCCCCACGACGCCCAGCACCATGAACACGGTGGAGGGGCGCAGCAGGATGGAGCCGACGAGCCGGCCCAGCGGGACGCTGGCGACCACGCGCTCGCTGGCTGCCAGGGAGGCGGGCGGCACCGCGGCGCCCGGCGCCGGCGGGGCGTCCGCGGCCGGAGCGGAATCCTGGACCTGCGCGTCCGCCGGGCCCGCCTCTCCGGCCGGTGCGGCGGCGGGTGCAGGGGGCACGGGTGCCGCCTGCAGCCCGGCGGCGCGGGCCAGGATGGCGTTGCGCAGCTCGTGGGCCTCGGAAAGCTTCACGAAGGCCAGGTTCATCGCGGCGGAGCCCGAGTCGGCGACGTCGAAGCGCAGCTCGGCGAGCCCGAAGATGCGGGCGACCAGCGGCTGGACGATGTCGATCGACTGGACCCTGTCGATGCGGGCCTGGCGCTGCTGGCGGAAGACCATGCCGGAATTCACGTTCACGTGGCGGTCGGTGATCTGGTACTTGGTGAACCACCAGGAGCCGAAGAAGCCCAGCAGGATCAGCGCCAGGATGCCGCCGCCGATGAGCAGCGAGACCAGCAGCGAGGCACCGGAGACGAAGTCGGGCCCGCGGCCGGGTTCCTCGTCGCCGAAGAAGGAGGAAAGGGTGTTTTGTCCGTAGACGAAGGCGATGGCGATGACCGCGAGCCAGCCGCGCACCAGGGGCGAGACCGGGTGGACGCGGTGCCACGGCGCCTCCGGGCCGATGGGTCCCGGTGCCGGCGCCGGTTCGGGGTTCACAGCCCGGCCAAACGCGATTCGCCGCGGGCCGCAAGCTGCTCGCGCAGGCGCGTGCCCTCGGCCATCGGCAGGCCGGGGATCTCCGCGGTGGCGTCCGCGGCGGCGGTGTGCAGCTTGACCTTGCACAACCCCAGCATCCGGTCGATCGGGCCCACCGCCACGTCGACGAATTGCATCCGGCCGTAGGGAACCACCAGGACCCTTTGGAACATCAGTCCCTGGCGCACCAGCAGGTCGTCCTCGCGTTCGGCGTAGCCGATCGCGGCAACCTGCCGCGGGATCAGCACCAGGCGCAGGATCTCGATCACCAGGACGAGCGCGGGGGCGGCGATGGCCAGCCAGAGCGGAAATCCGCTCCACACCTCGGCCAGCACAAGCACCAACGGCACGCACAGCACCGCCAGCGTCACCAGCGCGCCGACTGCCCAACCCACCATGCGGACCTTCGCGTAGCTCGGGGACACCCTGCTCCAGTGGATTCCTGCCGGGTCAATTGGTTCCTGCGGCATAGCCTTGATCGTCCTTGCCCTCGCTCTTGGCCGCCGGATCCGAGGGATCTTCCGGGGGCAGCTTGCAGAACTGTTCCACAACCCATCCCACGATAACCATCACCAGCGCCCCGCCGATCATCACCAAGGATGATTTCACCGCCGCACTGCCCATTGCGCCGGCCGTGAGCAGGCCCAGAAGGATCCCGCCGTGCCATCCGGCGATAGTGGAGCCGGCATACACGCTGGCCTGGGCCAGCACCAGGGTGCGGGCCGCGGCGATTCCGTTTACGCGCTTCTTGCTCCGCCCGGAGGTGAACAGCTTGATGCGGATGCCCATGACCAGGGTGATCACGCAGGCCGCCCCCATGGACACCAGCGAGGTCCAGTGCAGCACGGGCACCGGGTAGCCGCGGTTGGCCGCAATGATCTGCAGGGCGTAGCCGGCGACGACGCCAACCACCAGCACCGTGAAGACCCAGAGGGGACGCAGCGAGTTCATCGACCTAGGCCCCCGCTTCGGCACGTTTGATGCCCGGGGTGTCGGACGCGGCGGCGGCCAGCTCTGCCACCGGCTTCCCCGCCAGCTCGGCCTCCGGTTCCATCCAGGACCACGGCAGCAACACGAAGCCACGTTCCGCGGCCCGCGGGTGCGGCAGGGTCAGCACCGGGTCTTCGCTGGTTTCATCCCCGTAGGTGATCACGTCGATGTCAAGGGTGCGCGGCCCCCAGCGCACCTCACGGGTGCGGTGGTGCGCCGCCTCGATCTCCTGGCACGCCGCCAGCAGTTCAAGCGGTGCCAGGGTGGTGGTGACACGCAGCACCAGGTTCAGGAAGTCGGGCTGCCCGGCGGGCCCGCCCACGGGCTTGGTCACCGCGGTGTCCGAGACGCGCTCCACCGTGATGCCCGCGGTGGCGGCCAGGGCGGTGACGGCGGCCTGCAGCGTTCCGGCACGTTCGCCCAGGTTCGACCCCAGGGCAAGGATGCAGGAAACCATTCGGCTCACTCCCGTTCGCGGTAAATGTGGATGGTGACGTCGGAGAAAGTCACGGTGATCGGGGCCTTGGGCTTGTGCACGATGACCTCCACCCCGGTGACGGTGCCGAAGGACGCCAGGATCGCCGCGGCGGTCTTCTCCGCCAGCGTCTCGATCAGGTCCCAGGGCCCGTCCTGGATCTGGGCCACCACCAGTTCGCCGAGTTCCCCGTAGTGCGCGGTGTCCGCGACGTTGTCGCTGGCCGCGGCCTTGCGGATGTCGGTGTGCAGGACGACGTCGAGGGTGAAGGGCTGCCCATCGCGCTTCTCATGCTCGAAGACGCCGTGGTGCCCGATCGCGGTGATGCCCGCCAGGGTGATGGTGTCGCTGCGCATGGTCCCGCCCCGCTTCCTAGAGAGCCGGGACGCGGGCCGCGGACCAGGCGTGGGCGACCTTGATGGCGTCCAGGTTCGAGGGCACGTCGTGCACTCGCACGCCCCAGGCGCCGTTGGCCGCGGCCAGCGCGCTGGTCGCCGCGGTGGCGGCGTCGCGCTGGGTCGGGTCCGCGGGCTTGGAATCGACGGTCAGCAGGGCGCCCAGGAAGCGCTTGCGGCTGGTGCCCACCAGGACGCGGTGGCCCAGCGCGGTGAAGCGCCCAAGCGCGTTGAGCAGCTCCCAGTTGTGCTCGTGGTCCTTGGCGAAGCCCAGTCCCGGGTCCAGGATCAGCTGCTCGGGGGCGACCCCGGCGGCCACGAACGTCTCGCGCAGCGCGAGCATCTCCTCGATGACCTCGGAGACCACGTCGGTGTAGTTGGCCTCGGTGACCATGGTGGAGGCGTCCCCGCGACGGTGCATCAGCACGTAGGGGGCGCCGGTCTCGGCCATGAGCGCGGGCATGTCCGGCTCGTGGGTCAGCCCGGAGACGTCGTTGATGATGTGGGCGCCCGCCTCCAGGGCCGCGCGGGCCGTGGAGGTGTGCATGGTGTCGACCGAGATGATCGCCCCGGCCTTGGCCAGCGCCTTGATGACCGGAAGGATGCGGGCCTGCTCCTCGGCGGGGTCCACGGAGGCGGCCCCGGGGCGGGTGGATTCCCCGCCGACGTCGATGATGTCCGCCCCGCCGTAGTACATGCGCAGGCCGTGGGAGATGGCGTCGTCGGTGTTGGTGTACTTCCCGCCGTCCGAAAAGGAATCCTCGGTGATGTTCAGGATGCCCATGACCAGCGTGCGGTCGGCGGGCAGGTCGGCCAGGGTGCGGGCCGTGATCTTCTTGATGACCGGCAGCGGGCTGGTGGCCGGGCCGGTTCCGGGGATTGCTCCAAGTGACATGGGGGTTACCTACTTTCCGAGGATAAGGCTCATGGCCTCTGCGCGGGTGGCCGGCTCGCGGAGCTGGCCACGCACGGCGCTGGTGACGGTCTTGGCGCCCGGCTTGCGGACGCCCCGCATGGACATGCACATGTGTTCGCATTCGACCACGACGATGGCGCCGCGCGGGCTCAGGTGCTCCATGAGCGAATCGACGATCTGGGTGGTCAACCGCTCCTGGACCTGCGGGCGGCGGGCGAACACCTCCACCAGGCGGGCCAGCTTGCTCAGGCCCGTGACCTTGCCTTCGGGGCCGGGGATGTAGCCGACGTGTGCGGTGCCGTGGAACGGCACCAGGTGGTGTTCGCAGGTGGAGTAGAACGGGATGTCCTTGACCAGGACCAGCTCGTCATGTTCGATGTCGAAGGTCGTGCTCAGGTGGTCGGCCGGGTCCTGGTGGAGCCCGGCAAAGAACTCCGCGTAGGCCTTGGCCACGCGCTTGGGCGTCTCCACCAACCCGTCGCGGAAAGGGTCCTCGCCGATGGCGTGGAGGATCTCGCGCACCGCGTTTTCGATGCGGAGCAGGTCCACGCCGCCGACGCCCTGGGCGTTGTCATCTTCAAACTGATCGATCTCGTTCACCCTTCAGATCCTAGCGTGTGCGTGCGATGGGTTACTCGCCGGTGACGTCGCTTGAAGTGGCGGCGGCGGCATCGGCGGCGATTTCCTTCGCGGAGAGGACCGGTCCGGCGGTGTGCACCGGGCGGGTGTCCTTGCTCAGCCAGACCTCGCGCTCGGGGCGCTTGGTGAGGTCGTGGAAGATCTCCTCGATCTCCTTCTGGTTCAGCGTCTCGTGCTCGAGCAGCGCGAGGGCCAGGCGGTCAAGCACGTGGCGGTTCTCGGTCAGCGCTGCGTAGGCCTCGTCGTGCGCGGTGTCGATCAGCGCGCGGACCTCTTCGTCGACCACGTTGGCCATGGTCTCGGAGTAGTCGCGGCTGGAGGCCTGCCCGTACATGGCGTCCCCGGAGGAGGAACCCAGCTTCACGGCGCCCACGCGCTCGGACATGCCGTAGTCGGTGACCATCTTGCGCGCCGTGGCGGTGGCCTTCTCGATGTCGTTGGAGGCACCGGTGGAGGGGTCGTGGAAGACGATTTCCTCGGCCACGCGCCCGCCCATGGCGTAGGCCATCTGGTCCAGCAGCTCGTTGCGGGTCACCGAGTACTTGTCGTCGTCGGGCACCACCATGGTGTAGCCCAGGGCCCGGCCGCGCGGCAGGATGGTGACCTTGGTGACCGGGGCGGTCTGGCGCATGGCCGCTGCCACCAGGGCGTGTCCGCCCTCGTGGTACGCGGTGATCTTGCGTTCGTGTTCCTTCATCAACCGGCTGCGCTTCTGCGGGCCGGCCATGACGCGGTCGATGGCCTCGTCCAGGGCGCGGTCGTCGATCAGCTGGGCGTTGGAGCGCGCGGTGAGCAGCGCGGCCTCGTTGAGCACGTTGGCCAAATCGGCGCCGGTGTAGCCGGGGGTCTTCTTGGCCACTGCCTTCAGGTCCACGTTGGTGGCCATCGGCTTGCCCTGGGCGTGGACCTTGAGGATATGTTCGCGTCCGATCATGTCCGGTGCCTCCACCGGGATCTGGCGGTCAAAGCGGCCCGGGCGCAGCAGCGCCGGGTCAAGCACGTCCGCGCGGTTGGTCGCGGCGATCAGGATGACGTTGGTGGTCGCGTCGAAGCCGTCCATCTCGACCAGCAGCTGGTTCAGGGTCTGTTCGCGCTCATCGTTGCCGCCGCCGATGCCGGCGCCGCGGTGGCGTCCCACGGCGTCGATCTCATCGACGAAGATGATGGCGGGGGAATTGGTCTTGGCCTGCTCGAAGAGGTCACGGACGCGCGAGGCGCCCACGCCGACGAACATTTCCACGAAGTCCGAGCCGGAGATCGAGTAGAAGGGGACGCCTGCCTCGCCGGCCACGGCCTTGGCCAGCAGCGTCTTGCCGGTGCCCGGAGGGCCGTAGAGCAGCACGCCCTTGGGGATCTTGGCGCCGACGGCCTGGAACTTGCCCGGTTCGCGCAGGAATTCCTTGATTTCGTGGAGCTCCTCCACGGCCTCCTCGGCACCTGCAACGTCGGCGAAGGTCACCTGCGGCATGTCCTTGGTGATCAGCTTGGCCTTGGACTTGCCGAACTGCATGACCTTGGATCCGCCGCCCTGCGAACGGGAAAGGATGAACCAGAACAGGCCCACGATCAGGATCATCGGGATCATGAAGCCGAGCATGGAGGTGAACCAGTTGCTTTGCACGGGCTGGTCGGTGTAGCCGGAGAGGTTGGCCTCGTTCACCGCGTCCACCACCTGGGTGCCGCGCGGCTGGGAGTAGAAGAACGAGACGTTCTTGCCCTTGTCCGCACCGTCGATGTTCAGCGGGTTCTTCAGCGTCAGGTCGACGCGCTGCTCGCCGTCGAAGATCTTCGCCTCGGAGACCTTGTCGTCCTTGAGCAATTGCATGCCAACGGAAGTGTCGATGCGCCCGGAATTGCCGTTCAAAAGCGTCGGCAGGAAAATCAGCAGCACCGCGGCGCCCAGGAGCACCCAGACGATCCAGCTGTTAAAGATCTTTTTCGCGTTCATTGATTGGGGGTCCCGCCCCATCCCTCCTGCTTTCAGGCCCTTGTCGGCCCGGGCGCCTGGGCGACGCCGGCATCTTGCTACACGTTAATTAAGTAAACGCCCTCATGTGTACCCACGGATGGGCTTGGCGGTAAGTTCCCCTTTGGGCGTAAGAACGCCGATGGCCGCCCCCGGGGAACCGGAAACGGCCATGGCGCACCCCGAAGGATGCGGCTGCGGCGGGTGCCGCGCGCTACTGGTAGACGTGCGGCGCCAGGGTGCCGATGAAGTCCAGGTTGCGGTACTTCTCATCGAAGTCCAGGCCGTAGCCGACGACGAATTCGTTGGGGATCTCCATGCCGACGTACTTCACGTCGATTTCCACCTTCGCGGCCTCGGGCTTGCGCAGCAGGGTGCAGATTTCCACCGAGGCCGGGCCGCGG
This sequence comes from Paeniglutamicibacter sp. MACA_103, assembly GCF_045798555.1. Taxonomy (NCBI): domain Bacteria; kingdom Bacillati; phylum Actinomycetota; class Actinomycetes; order Micrococcales; family Micrococcaceae; genus Paeniglutamicibacter; species Paeniglutamicibacter sp. MACA_103. Next base: position 10,539 of record NZ_JBIXLN010000038.1, read on the forward strand.
GAGTGCAGGTTGGCCAGCAGCCAGGACAGGGTCAGGCCGGAGTCGATGATGTCCTCGACGATCAGCACGTCCTTGCCCAAAAGGTCGGTGTCGAGGTCCTTGAGGATGCGCACGACGCCGGAGGACTGGGTGCCCGAACCGTAGGAGGAGACGGCCATCCAGTCCATGGTCACGTGGGAGTGCAGCGCGCGGACGAGGTCCGCCATGACCATCACGGCGCCCTTGAGGACGCCGACAACCAGGATGTCCCGGCCTTCGTAGTCGGCGTCGATCCGGGCGGCAAGCTCATTGATCTTGGCCTGGATTTCTTCCTTGGTGTAGAGGACATGCGCCAAATCGGCGCTGACATCTTTCGAATCCACGAGGGCTCCTGGTTCTGGGGTCGGCGATATACCGGTCGAAGGGGGCTTTCTACCCACGAACTAGAGTGCCACAGTCTTGCCTGCGGTGGGGAGCATGGCACTCCCATGTTGCCGCGACTTGGCGGCAAGCGGCCCCGCAACTGTGAGGCAATTCTCACGCCCCGCCGTGCCGCAGGGCCGTGGCGTCCAGCCGCAGGGCCGGAACCGCACCGGCCGGCAGCCGGGCCCCGGCGATGCGGGTGGCAAACACCGGGCCCTCGAGCTGGATCGGGCCAGCGGACTTGGAGTCGAGCACCAGGGCGCCGAGGGCCGCCAGGCGTTCGAAGTCCGGTGCCGGTGCTCCCAAACGCGCCACGGCCAGGCGCAGCGCGCGGGAGCGCATCGGTTCGGGCATGGCACGCAGGCGGGCAAGGTCCAGGGTGCACACTGTGGGCGCGGTCCCGGGACCCGGCCCTTCGGCGGCCGCCGGTGCGGCGAGGATGGCCGCGTGCAGCGCGCCCGCGGCCAGCTCGTCGAGGTATTCGGCGTCGGCGCGGGCCAGCGCGGCGGTACGGGCCAGCGCGGCGGGGACGTGGTCCCCCAGCACGTTCCGCAGCACCGGCATGAGTTCATGGCGCACCCGGTTGCGCAGGTAGCGCGGATCGGTGTTGGTCGGGTCGCTCCAGTACTCAAGCCCCTCGTGGCGGCAGATCGATTCGACATCGGCCCGCCCCAGGCCCAGCAGCGGGCGAAGGTAGGGCCCGCGCGCGGCAGGCATCCCGGCCAACGAGAGCGTCCCGGAGCCGCGGGCCAGCCCCAGCAAAACCTGTTCGGCCTGGTCGTCCCGGGTGTGTCCGAGCAGCACGTGGTCAGCGCCGGTTTGCTCCATGGCCTGCCCCAGGGCCGCATAGCGCGCGGTGCGGGCGGCCTGTTCGCTGCCGCCGTCCACCCGGACCTGGAGCACCAGCACCTCGTCGAGGCCCAGGTCCCGGCATTGGGCCGCGGCCCGGTGCGCCACCTCGGTGCTGCCCGGCTGCATCCCGTGGTCCACGATGACGGCCCCGGCGTCGATCTCCTTCTTGCGGTGCAGGAACGCCGCGGCGGCCGCCAGGGCCAGCGAGTCGGCGCCGCCGCTGCAGGCCACCAGCACCTTGCCGCCCGGCGGCACCATGGCACGGATCGCGTTGCGGGCCTCGGCCAAAACGTGCGGCAGCTTCCCGCCCATTGATGTCCCTTCGCCCCGCTGGGGGGGTGTCTAGTCGTTTGCCGGTGCCTGCGGCCCGGCCGGGTTCGCGCCCATGCGGGCCACCCATTGCTCCGGGTGGTGCAGCTCGTGCTCGGTGGGGAGGTTTTCCGGCCCCTCCCAGACCCGGTTGAAGCCCTCCATGCCCATGAGCTTCACCGCCCGGGAGACGAAGCGCTGCCCGTCGGCGTATTGGCGCATCTTCGCGTCCAGGCCCAGCAGCTTGCGCAGCCACTTCTCCACCATGCCCCGGTCCTTGCCGCGGGCGCCGAAGCGCTGGCGGATGGTGCGCACGCTGGGCACGATCGAGGAGTCCACGGCGTCCATCACCACGTTGGCGTGCCCCTCCAACAGGGACATCACCGCGGTGATGTGGGAGAGGATCTGCTTTTGCTCCCCGGTGCGCAGCGAGGCCAGCAGCCCGGTCTCCGCGGTTGCCGCCCCGGTCCCGCCGCTCTCGGCGCCGGCCGCCTTCAGGTCCTTCTTGCCGCGCATGACCTCGGACGCGGCGGCGCGCAGCCTCTCGCCCAGCGCCTCGGGCTCGGCCAGCAGCGAGGCCAGCAGTTCGGCGATCTTTGATTGCAGGTGCTCGCGCAGCCACGGGGCGGCGGCGAATTGCACGCGGTGGGTCTGCTCGTGCAGGGTGACCCAGAGCCGGAAGTCGTCGGTGTCGACTTTCAGTTCCCGCTCGATGGCCACGATGTTCGGTGCCACCAGCATCAGCCGGCCGCCGGCGGGCAGGTCCGCGCGCAGCAGGCCGGCGAAGGGGTCGTACTGGCCCAGCACCTTGGAGGACATGAACGCCAGGATGGCGCCCATTTCCACGCCGGTGGCGGTGGAGGAAAGCACCTGGGTGGCCTCGGAAATCTTTTCGCCGCGGGTCTTGGCCAGGTTCTCCATGGCCGGGCCCAGCATCGCCTCGAAGCTCTGGGTGTTGGCCTTGGCCCAGCCGGGCCGATCGACGATGAGCACCTGGGAATCGCGCAGGTCGCGTGCGGCAGCCAGCCCGGTGATGCGGTGCACGTGCTCGACAGAGGCCTCGGCCTTGGCACGCAGGTCGTCGACGACCGCAGCGATCTCGGTGCCGGTGAGGCTCGGGCCTGCGCCGACCAGCTTGGCCGCGGTGGTGGCGGCGAGGTCCCAATTGATCAGCCGGAAGTCGGTGGTGTCCATGCCTTCCATCCCATCACGCTTTTCACCCGCGCGACGGGATTGCGCGCTGGGCAAAAACTTTCCGCCCCTTTTCGAAGCCGTCGGCAAACGGTGGCTTTCCTGCCGCCCTAGCGGCAGCCGCACCGGGTCAGCGCCGCGGCCGCGGCGTCAAGTACCGGCTTGTTCGGGGCGATCGTCCGGTCGCCGGTGTGCACGAGGATGGAGAAGGCCAGCGACCGTCCGTCCCGGCTCACCGTCTGCCCGGTGAGGCTGGAGACCTCCATGAGCGATCCGGTCTTGGCGCGCACCACACCGCGGGTGTCGCCCGAGCCCAGCCGGGCGCTCATGGTGCCAGTGGCCCCCGCAACGGGAAGCCAATATCCGATGTTCCGCAGCGCGGCGTGCTCGGACGTGGCGGCATGGGCCATGGCCGAGGCCAGGGTCAGCGGGGAGACGCGGTCGGCCGCGGCCAGCCCGGAGGTGTCCACCAGGTCCATCCCGGTGGTGTCGATGCCCAGCTCCCCCACGATCCGTGCCACTGCCCGGGCGCCGTTGGCGTGGTCCCCCGGCGCCTGGCCGGACACGGCCACCATGCGACCGAGCGCCTCGGCCACGTAGTTGTCCGAGACCTCCAGCATGAACCGGACCTGCTCGCCCAGGGTGGCGGAGTCGACGGACGCCAGCTCCGTCCCCTGCGCGGGCGCCTCGGCCCGCGTGACAGCGGTGCCGAGGGCGGGGCCGCCGGCAGCTTCCAGGGCGGTGCCCAGCGCCGCGGCAAACGTCTTGGCCGCGTACATGCCCGGGTCCCCGACGCGCTCGGCCTTGGCGCCGGCATTGGCCCTGGCCCCGTACATGGCAATGGGTGAGATCGGGGAAATGTCGTTGGAGGCCAGCAAGGAGGGGTCCCAGGCGGGGTTCAGCGGCTCGCCGGTGAAGAGCGAGTCATCCAGCTGGATGGCCACGGTATCGGCCACCAGGGAGGCCGCGCGGGCTTCCACCAGCGCCGCGGCCGTCCGGCTCGCCAGCGTGCCCAGCCCGGCGCGACCGCTGACGGCCGCCGAATCGCTGCCCGATCCGAGCAACACGTCGCCGCCGCCCACCAGCACGACGGTGTTGGCGTCCTTGAGCACGGCCCGGGTGGTGAAGCGGGTGTCCTCGCCGATTGCGTGGGTGGCGGCGATCGCGGTGAGAACCTTGAGGCTCGAAGCGGGGATCCCCGGCGTCGCGCCGGAGCGTGAATAGAGTTCCTCGCCGGTGGCCACGTCGATGACGCTTGCAGAGATGCTCGCCCCCTGCGCGGATGTCAGGATCGGATCAAGTGTCGATTTCAGCACGGCCGCGTCGGGTGCCGGGGCCGCGGGGTCAAGGTGCGCGAGCGCCGTGGCACTGGCCGCGGCCAGCACGGCGGGCGCGGGCGCGTCCCCGTCCGCCTTCGGGGTGCCGGACCCGGCCACGACCGGGATGAGGAAGAAGGCCAGCAGGCCCAGGACCAGGCCGGCCAGCAGCACCGTTGTCCCCAGGCGCCGGAGGCGGTGCGCTTGTTTCATGCGGCATCCTTCGAAATCGTCGTAGTCCGTGTGCGCCATATACCCTTAAGCGCAGCACCCATAAGACTAGACGGCAATCGGACGCGCCCGCGTCCGCACATGCCGCTGGTCACGAGAGTCGAGGAGACTTTTCATGAGCCACGACGTCACCATCGAGATCCCTGCCGGATCGCGCGTGAAGTACGAGATCGACCACGAGACCCACCGTCTGCGTCTGGACCGCGTGTTGTTCACCTCCATGCAGTACCCGACCCACTACGGCTTCTTCGATGACACCCTGGGCGAAGACGGCGACCCGTTGGACGCGCTGGTCTTCATCCCGGGCGTCGACCTGTTCCCGGGCGTCGTGGTGGAGTCTCGCCCGATCGCCGTGTTCAACATGACCGACGACGGCGGCGGAGACGCCAAGCTGGTGTGCGTTCCGGCCGACAAGCGCTTCGACCACATCCAGGAGTTCGAGGACCTCGACGGGTGGCTCATCAAGGAAATCGAGCACTTCTTCCTGCGCTACAAGGACCTGGAGCCGGGCAAGTGGGTCAAGGCCGAGGGCTGGATGGGCCGCGCCGAGGCCGAGGCCGAGTTGGAGCGCTCGATCGAGCGCTACAAGGCCCAGGCCTAAGGTTTTTCGCGGCCTGGCCGCATCCCGGCGACGGGGCCCGAGCCATCGCATTCATGCGGTGTTTGGGCCCCGTCGTGGTTTAAAGGGTGGCTTGTGGGGCCGACGGCGTTGGCCGTCGCCCGGGAGCACCGCCTTGATGCAAGTATCAAGGCGGCCTCAGGAAGCCCCGAGATGGATGGTCACCACCGCCGAGGAAATCGATCCAGCGCAGGCAGCCCAGTACGTGATCGGCGTGCTGGAGCGTTCCCGCAGGTCATGGGGAGCTTCTGGGTGCCGACCTGAACGCGAGGGTCACCACCATGCTCAACTTCACCCAGCAGACCGCCCGGGAACCCCTCTCGGGCGACGATCTACGGTTGACGTACAAGGCCGCCGAGGTGGAGACCCGGCTGGTGGAGGAACAGGCTTCGGCCGAACATGTCATCGACCACCTGCGGACCCAACGCGCCCAGGAATCCACCCTAACCGCCGAACAGGCCCGAATTCTCCCGCCCCCTCAAGGCCTAACGCCAGCGCCCCGGGGAAGCGTCGATTGAAAAGTCCCAGGCATATCGGGTAGCCGTGGCGGCGCACAAGAAAGCCCGCAATGACGATGGCCTGGAACACACGACCGATGGGCAGGAGCGAGAGCCGATGAACCGGGCAACGGAGACCCGTCGCAAGTTGCGCGCCTACCAGGAAGCGACCGAACGGAAACGGCAGCTGCGAAGCGACACGGACGACGGGCCGAAGTTAGGGGGACGAACGCGGCCCCCGCTACAGCCGTTAGGAACGGTTCCGGGCATCACATGTTTCAGTGGAGGTGTCTCTTAAATGGTTATTGGCCCGGAATATTCTGGGCCCATAACCGCTGTATTGACCTAGGCCGGTAAAGTACCCCTGCATTGGAGCTAGCAAAAGGGATGGGCGGTCCCGCCCGGCCCTTGCATGGAAAATCGTTACCACCAAGAGGGTTGGAAAGAGCATTACGTTGAAGAACGGCGTGCAGACGCACGCATCATATACATCTCTTGATGGCATGCAATTCCAGCAACTCAAAGCAACCGATTCTTTCGCACAAGTTCGCTTCAACCACACCGCCACCAATCCACACTGCCAGCTCTTTAATGCAAGCTACGGCGGAGCTATCCGATACAACGTCATGGTCCGTTTCTACCGTTCCGGTGTAGTCGATGTCATTGGAAGCAGAAGGAAGGCACCAGCTCACGAAGGGTGGGCGAGATTCAACACTGCCTCGGGTGGAGAAAAGTGGGTATCAGTGTTCAAACTCAACCACGTGAGCTTCAATTGCCTGCTGGTGGGGCTGTGCCTTCCACAAAATATCAAATCATCCGTTTCCTACTAGAGTGAGGCCATGATGAGCGAGGACACCGTAGTGAATGAAAATACATGGAAATCGCGAGAATCAGCGTTTCTCTCGGGCGTGGTTGTATCCGTTTTTGCGGGGGCTGCACTCATCGTTTTTGGATCTGTACAGTTCCAAGAGAACGAGATGAGCTGGGTTGAGCTTCTAGGCGAAACCGCATCCGCAGGTTTCCGTGGTTCCTTGATTGGGCTGCTGGCCGGATTGCTGCTATGTATCCCCGCACTAAGATGGGCATCCACGAGATTTTCTCCATGGATTCAGCTGCTGGTGGTCCTCGCGGCCGGAGCCTTAACAGCCGTTCCAATTACGATCCTCGACGCCGTTTTTGGATGGAACCCCGGCTTTGAAGGCATCTTAGGTATCTACGCCTTCTTCGCGGGGATATGGTCAGCTTTTGGAGCTTGGATACTTCTACAATTGGCGAGAAGGTCAAGGAGCTTCACATTTGTTCTGTACGGGTCCGCTTCATTGCTCTTGATAGTGGGGCTTTTGTCCTACGTGAACAGAGGCTTTTCAACTGGGGTATGGGCTATCTTCTAGTCATTTCTCTCGCCCTGGAATAGCCGCTTATGTCCGCGCGCCCATCCTGTAGGCAACTGACACATCGCAGTTCCGCCCTCAAATTACGAACGGGATGGCCACCAGCTAATAATAATTCGGCCGGTGGCCATCGACGTTCCGGAGTTTAGGGGGCCTGATAAAGGCTGCCAACCAACCATTCGCCGCCAGGGGCTTTTTTGGTGCAGCTCCACATACCAGGTGCCGGCGTTGGTGCTTGAAATCGGCCGTAAGTATTTGCGGGTTGAGGGCGTCACCCTCCATCACCGGTCCGGAAAGGATCTTGTCGAACGGGAGACGTGCCGGGTCGATTTACTCGGCCTCGATGGCATGCCCCTTCTCCAGGTAGGGGGCGCAGCTCGGCGTGCCAACGTTGTTCCGGTTCATCGGGCCGGGCAAACAGGTTCATGACCTTCACCGCAACCTCTTCCGCACTCTTCGTTACCGGAGCCGAGGCCTCCACTCTCGGGGAAACCTGCGGAGATTCCACAGCGGTGCCAGGCAACTGTGCACAGCCGGCGACGGCCAGTACGCCCACTCCGGCGCAGGAGAATGCCGTGACCGTGGACCACGGGTCGGCACCGCTCCCAGGCAGCGTCGTGGAGTCGGGGGAATTGGCGGATCTGATGTCTCAAGTCATCGGTGACACTTCCGCATTTGGACCCGGGGAATCCGGCGCACGGTCTAACGTAACTACTTTAAGGAGCGGGTCCGGGAACCATTGCCATGGGGCGGGCTTCAGGCCACTGCGTTCCAGGCCCGCACGAGCAGGGGCAGTGCCTGTCCCAGTTGTTCACGATCGAGGGCATAGGGCACGCGCAGCCAGTGGTCCAGGCCGTGGTCATCTACGGCGAAGGTGGAACCGGGGCTCAGCACCAGGCTGGCCTTCCTGGCCTGCGCCACCAAGGCCATGGACCGGGGTGCCGGCAGGTTGCACCACAGCGACATGCCCCCGCCCGGCTTGGCGACCTTCCACTCGGGCAGTTGGGTGCCCAAGGCCGCATGGAGCCAGTCGCGGCTCTTGCGCAACGAGGCGCGCGTCGGCTCGTCCAGGCCCGACCGTTCCCTGATGAGCAGGTTCAGCACCAGCTGCTCGAGCACCGGCGCGCCGAGGTCGACGGTCGCCCGCACCTGGTTGATGGCCCCGACCAGGGCCCGCGGCGCCCTGATCCAGCCCAGCCGGAGCCCTCCCCAATAGGTCTTGCTGGCACTGCCCACGGTGATCAGCCCCTCGGCATACTTCGCCATGGGGAAGACCGGCGGCCGCTCGTCAAGCCACAACTCGGCGTTCGTCTCGTCAACGATCCCCTGCACGCCATTGCGCACCAGTGCCCGCGCCCAGCGCTCGCGTCCCTCGTTGTCCAGCAAGGTCCCGGTCGGGTTGTGGAAATCGGGCAGGCAGAGCATCGCGCCGATGCCGCCACGGGCCAGCGCCGCTTCGATGCCCGCGACGTCGCTGCCCTCGGGCCCGATGGGCAGGGCCGTCATGCGGGCGCCATGCTGTCGCAGCGATGTCACGGAGTTGGGGTAGCTGGGGCTTTCGGCCAACACCCGGGCACCGCGTGCAAGCACCGCCCGGGCCGCGGTGGCGACCCCCGACAGCGCGCCGGCGGTGACGATGACCTGCTCGGGACCCGTGGGCAGGCCGCGGCGGGTGTAGTCCTCGGCGATGGCCTCGCGCAGAACGGGCAGGCCCATCGGGTAGTAGCCCATCCCGCCGATGTAGCCGGGCAGCTGGTCAAGGGCGCGCTCGTAGTAGCTGGCCAGGCCCAACGGGGCCGTGGGTGCACCGCAGGTGAGGTCGATTCCGCCGGGCGGAAGCGTTTCCTGGACCCCCACGGCCAGCGGCTCGGTCCCGCCCCCGATTTCCCCGCCGGGAATCCGGATCCTTGTCCCGGAGCCCTGCCTGGCCTCCGCAAAGCCGCGTTCGCGCAGCTCCTGGTAGGCCCGCGTGACGGTGGTGCGGCTCATTCCGAGCTCGGCCACCAGTTCCCTTTCGCTGGGCAGCATGGTTCCGTGCAGCACCCGTCCGTTGGCCACGAGCTGCCGGATTCCCTCCGAAAGCCAGGTGTACGCGCGCTGTTCCCCCGCGCGTTTGCCCAGCATCCCGCTGAGTCGGCGGGCGGGAAGATGGCGCTGGATCACTGGCATGAGTCCAGTGTGCACCAATTGGCACTTTTTTTGAAGGCCATTTACCGGGATGATTGATCCATGACAAAGTCCCGCTCCCCCGAATTGGCCCGCCTGACACCGCTCGCGCAATTGCGGGCCGGCCGCTTTCCCCTCCGCATCGTGCAATTGTTCGTGGGCCTGAGCCTCTTTGGCCTGGCCATGGCCGGCTTTGTCCGTTCGGGCCTCGGGCTGGCCCCGTGGGACGTGCTCCACTACGGCGTCACCCTGCACACCGGGCTCAGCCTCGGCACCGTGGTTATCATCTTCGGCTTCCTGGTCCTGTTGCTCTGGATCCCCCTGCGGCAAATGCCCGGACTAGGCACCATTGCCAACGTCATCTGGATCGGCGTGGCCGCGGACATCGGATTGGTCATCATCCCCGAAGCGAACGGCCTGCCGGCGCAGCTGGCCCTGTTCGCCGGCTCCCTGCTGGTGAACGGACTCGGCGGCGGACTCTACATCGGCAGCCAGCTGGGCCCGGGCCCGCGCGACGGCCTGATGACCGGGCTGCATGCACGCACCGGAATCAGCCTGCGCCTGGCACGCACGGGCGTGGAGGTCCTCGTGCTGGCGATCGGCTGGTTCCTGGGCGGCATCGTCGGCTTCGGCACCATCCTGTACGCGCTGGCCATCGGCCCGGTCACCCAGCTGTTCCTGCGCTTCTGCATCATCGAGCTCCGGCCCGCGCGAAACCCCGAGGAAGCGCCCGCGACCGCCCCGTAGGGTCCGGCCGCCCTCCGGCAACGGAACTCCAAGCCGGCGTTTAGCCAGACGAAGTCGGCGTTTCGCTGCATAATTGGGAATGTGTACCTCGTAACCCTCAAACAACGTGATCGGCGCGGCGACGGCGACCTCGGCGACGAAATGCTTCGCTCCCTCTCCGGCATTGCCACGCTGGCCCCGTTCCAGCGCTCCGGGCCGTCCCTGCTGATCGGTGTCCCCGAGCGGGCCGAAGACGCCGTCGACGCGACGCTCCGCGCGCTGCGCAGCCACCATTGGCTGGTCGGCCTCGGCGTCGGCACCCTGTACGAACCGGTGCCGCGGGAGGCGCAATTCCTCCAGGGCACCGCGCTGGGCTACGCCCACACCGCCGTCGAGCGCTCCGAGCACACCGGGGAACGCATACCGCTGAGTGTCATCGGCCCCGATTCCGCCGTCGCCGGGGAAGCCGAGGCGGTGCTGCGCCTGCTCGGGCAGATTGTCAGCACCCGCAGCGCCGCCGAGTGGGCAGTGCTCGATCTGCTCACCCCGGGGGTGCGCGGACAGCAAAAGCACGTCGCGGCGGAGCTGGGAATCAGCGCCCAGGCCGTCTCCAAGGCCGTGGTCCGCTCCGCATGGGTCGAGGAATGGGCCGCGCGCCCGGCGGCCGCCAGGCTCCTGCGCTGGATCGAATCCCCCCACGCCGCGTCCGACCTCTAGGCCGCGTCAAAAAGTTCCGGTTCCCTAGTCAACCTGCGGTTTTGTCCGTAGTATCGGCGTTACCGTCCCCCGTTCCCGGGGACCGGGAGTCAGCCCCGCACGATGACACGAGGAGCAAACGATGGTTCCGGAAATCAATTGGATCGCGGTTGTGGTCGCCACGCTTTCGACCATGGTCGTCGGCAGTCTCTGGTACACCCCGAAGGTGTTTGGCAACTACTGGATGCGGGTGGCCAAGGTGACCCCGGGCGAGGCCAAGGACGCCGTCGTGCCGATCCTGGTGACCCTCGTTGTCAGCTTCATCAGCGCCTGGGTCCTGGCCGGTGCGACGTACCTGTCCTTCGACTTCTACGGCGGTTCCTACCTCACCAACGCGCTGTTGACGGCCCTGATCCTGTGGGGCGGTTTCACGGCGGCACGTTTCATCACGCACGACGCCTTCGAGGGCCGCCCGCTCGGACTCACCGCGCTGAACTGCCTCCACGAGCTGGTGACATTCATGGTGATGGGCCTGGTCATCGGGTTGTTCGGGGTCTAGCCGGCACCCCGGGTTGCGGCCCTACTTGGCCGGGGACGGGGACGGCAGCGGTTCCTGCTCGAACTCGAGCCACCCGATCGTGTACTTCCCGCCGCGCTCGAACACGTCGAAGCGCTCGCCCTCGGGGTGGCTGGGGGTGCTCAGTTCCAGTTGGGACCAGTGGCCCATGGTCGAATCCTTCACGGGTTCCACCGTGAACCCGGCGGCGACGCCGAGCCGGTTGAACTCGGCAGACAACCTGTCGAATTGTTCCCCCACGGTGTCGGTCCCGCCCGTGGTGGTCACCCTGCACACCTCGACCTGGTCCCCGGCGAGCGTCGATTCCACCAAGTGGTCCATGGCCTGTTCAATGCCGGGCTCGCCGGTGTTGCAGATGACGTCCGGGGACGTGCACCCGGTCACCAGCACGCCGGCGCCGAACAAGGACAGGGCAAGGATTCCGGCGCGTTTCATGGTTTTAAGCATAGGCCAGCGAATCGACGGCACGCGCTCGGGACCCGGCCGAAGGGCCGAGCCCCGGGGACCGGGAATCCGCGCGGATGGCCTGTGCCGCCACGCCCGCGGCATTCCTGCGGCCCAAGACGAAGGTCCGCCACGGCATTGGTGCCGTGGCGGACATTCAGGGTCGTGTGTGCGCGGCTCAGGCAGCCTTGCGCAGCAGGAGGTCCTGCAGGACCACCGCCAGTCCGTCGTCGTCAACACCCGCGGCGATCTCGTCCGCCACGGCCTTGACCTCGTCGGGCGCCTGGCCCATGGCCACGCCGCGCCCTGCCCAGGACAGCATTTCGATGTCGTTGCGGCCATCGCCCACGGCGAGGGTCTGCTCGATGTCGAATCCGAGACCCGCGCGCAACGACTCCAGGCCGCTGGCCTTGGTGACGCCCTCGGCGGCGATGTCCAGCCAGGCCGTCCAGCCCACCGAGTAGGTGACTCCGGACAGGCCCAGGGTGCCGACCGCCTCGCCGAATTCCTCGGCGGTGGCGTCGGTGGAGAAGACCACCAGGCGAACGGCCGTGGCCTCGAGCATCTTGTCCAGCGTCACCGGGGTGGCGACGACGCCGAAGCTGGCGTCCTCGAATCGCTCGGTGGAAAGGAACTGGCCCTTGTCGTCTTCCAGCGCGTACTTCGCGGTGGGCAGCGCCTTGAGAAGTGCGCGCAGGGCGGGAGCCGGGTCGAAGGTCTTGCGCTCGATGACTTCGTAGCCGTCCTCGAGGGTTGTGTCGATGCGCACGGTGACGCCGCCGTTGCAGCAGACGGCATAGCCGTTCTCGATGCCGAGCGTCTGGATGACCGGCAGTGTTGCACCGAGCGAGCGCCCGGTGGAAATGACGACCTCGTGACCGGCCGCGACGATGGCGCGCGCCGCGTCCTTGACCGCCGGGCTCATTTCGCCGACGTGGTTGACCAGTGTGCCGTCGACGTCAAGGCAGATCATGTGGGTATCGGTTGCTTCTGACCGGTCTTCGATGCCGGTTCTTGTCATAACTGTCATTTATCCAGTGAAGCACCAAATCCGCTTTCTGGGCATGACCCAACCCACAATGTGTCATGAACGATGGGTGAATGTCTCCCGAACCGTCGACTTTCCGCACCAGGAAGCCGGTGGTTAAGCGCCGCTGGGAGGAGGCACATGCCTCCTCCCAGCGCTTGGTGCTGTCCCCGTGCGGTCCCGCAAGCTACAGGACGGGAAGTACTTCCATGCCACCGAGGTACGGGCGCAGCGCCACCGGCACGTTGACCGAGCCGTCGGCGTTCTGGTGGTGCTCCAGGATGGCCACGATCCAGCGGGTGGTCGCCAGGGTGCCGTTGAGCGTCGAGACCGCGCGGGTCTTGCCCGGCTTGCCGTCGGCGCCGATCTCGCGTTCGCGGATGTTCAGGCGGCGGGCCTGGAAAGTGGTGCAGTTCGAGGTGGAGGTCAGCTCGCGGTAGGCGTCCTGGGTCGGGACCCAGGCCTCGCAGTCGAACTTCCGGGCCGCGCTCATGCCCAGGTCCCCGGCCGCGGTGTCGATGACGCGGTAGGGCAGCTCGACCTTGGCCAGCATTTCCTCTTCCCAGGCCAGGAGCTTGGCGTGCTCGGCCTCGGACTGCTCCGGGGAGCAGTAGACGAACATTTCCAGCTTGTTGAACTGGTGCACGCGGATGATGCCACGGGTGTCCTTGCCCGCCGAGCCCGCCTCGCGGCGGTAGCAGGAGGACCAGCCGGCGTAGCGCGTCGGACCGTCGGACAGGTCAAGGATCTCGTTGGCGTGGTACCCGGCCAGGGCGACCTCGGAGGTGCCCACCAGGTAAAGGTCGTCGCGTTCGAGCTTGTAGATCTCGTCGTCGTGCTCGACGTCGAAGCCGGTGCCTTGCATGGTCTCGGGGCGCACCAGCGTCGGGGTGATCATCGGGATGAAGCCGTTTTGCACGGCCTGGTCCAGCGCCATGTTCATGAGCGCGATTTCCAGGCGGGCGCCGATGCCCTTGAGGAAGTAGAAGCGGGAACCGGAGACCTTCGCGCCGCGTTCCATGTCGATTGCGCCGAGCAGCTCGCCGAGTTCGAGGTGGTCGCGTGGCTCGAAGCCCTCGGCGGCGAAGTCACGGGGGGTTCCCACGTGCTTGACGACCGTGAAGTCGTCCTCGCCGCCGGAGGGCACCCCGTCCAGGATCAGGTTCGGAATGGAGCGCTGCAGCTTCGTGTAGGCCTCGGACGCGGCGTCGGAGGCGGCTTGCGCGGCCTTGACGTTCTGCGAGAGCTCCTTGACCTCGGCGAGCAGGGCCTGCTTTTCCTCGCCCTTGGCCGCACCGACCTTCTTGCTGAAGGCGTTCTGTTGGGCACGCAGCGCCTCAAAGGATGAAATCGACTCGCGGCGCGCCGAATCGGCGGCCAGGATCGCATCAATCAGGGACTCATCCGCCCCGCGGGCGCGCTGCGAAGCGCGGAAGGTATCTGGATTTTCACTGAGTACTTTTACGTCGATCACGTCCTAAGCCTAGCAATCCCCGTTAGTCTGGGGGGACTATGCAACGCAACCGACTCATTGCCCTTATCAGCGCGGGTGCCGCGGGCACGGCGGCAACGATTAGCTGGCTCTCCGTGCGCCGCCTCGTGGACCGCAATCGCCCGACCTCGCGGACTCCCGTCGTGGGCACTTCCACGTCCGCCCTCAAGGTGGCGCTGGTGGTGAATCCGTCCAAGTCAGGAACGGATGAAGCGATATCCGCGGTGAAGCATGTGTGTGCCGAGGCGGGCCTGGTGGAGCCGTTGGTCCTGGAATCCACGGTTGAGGATCCGGGACAGGGCGCGGCCCGAAAGGCGCTGGAGGCCGGCTGCGACGTGGTCATTGCGGCAGGCGGCGACGGCACCGTGCGCGCCGTGGCCGAGGTCCTGCGCGACACCGATGCCACCCTCGGATTGGTCCCGCTGGGCACCGGGAACCTGCTGGCCCGCAACATCGATGTGCCGCTCGAGGACATTTCCACGGCCGCATTCGGGGCCGTCCGCGGCCCGGTGCGCACCATCGACACCGGGTCGATCACGCTGGACCACGTCGACGGAAGCTCCAGCGAACACGCATTCCTGGTGATCGCCGGGGTGGGCACGGATGCCGACGTCATGGACGACACCAACGAGGAACTCAAGGCCAAGGTCGGCTGGCTGGCCTATTCGGAGGCAGGCTTCCGGCACCTGCCGGGCAAGCGCAAGAAGATCTCGATCGCCCTGGACGGCGGAAACGAGCAGACCCGCAGCGTGCGCTCGGTGCTCTTCGCCAATTGCGGGAAGCTGCAGGGACTGGACCTGGTTCCGGAGGCAAAGATCGACGACGGCGTGCTGGATGTGGTGGTGCTCAGCCCGCGCAGCGCCGCCGGCTGGGGCTGGATCTTCCTCAAGACCGCGTTCCGGGCCCGAGGGGCGATCCCGGTGATGGGCTTCTACCCGAGCGCAACCTTGAGCATCCGGTGCCATGAACCCATGAACACCCAGATCGATGGCGACGGCACCGGGCTGGTGAACGGGCTCCAGGTATCGGTGAAGCCCGCCTCGCTGAAGATCCGCCTGGGCTAGGCGTCCGCGGCTGCCGGGGCGGGCATCGCCCGGCCCGGCAGCCGTCGAAGCCGCTCAGGCCAGGCGGGTCTTGAGTCCGTTGACCCAGTCGTGCGCCTTGGAAAACGCGTCGTCGGAGTTGTGTGCATCCACGGACGAGGAAAGGCCCTCGGCCGCCGGATAGGACCCCAGGAAGCGCAGGTCGGGGCAGACCCGGTGCAGGCCGGCCAGGGCGTCGGCAACGCGTTCCTGGGCCAGGTGCCCGTCGACGTCCACGGAGAAGAAGTACTTGCCCATGCCCTCGCCGGTGGGACGCGACTCGATGCGGCTGAGGTTGACCCCGCGCACCACGAATTGCTCCAGGATGTCCATCAGGGCGCCGGGGCGGTCCTCGGCCAGCGGCAGGATGACGGTGCTTTTGTCGACTCCGGTGGGCGCCGGGATCGGGCCCGGGCGGGTGACCAGCACAAACCGGGTCACGGCGCCGGCGTTGTCCTCGATGCCCGTGCGCAGGATCTTCAACCCACGCTCCTCGGCGACCAACGGCGAGCAAATGGCCGCGTCGTGGGTGGTCTCGTCGTCCAACAGCCCCAGCGCGCCGGCCGCCGTGGAGGAAGCGGGGATGAATTCCGCCGCGGGAATATTCGATTCGGCCCAGCCGCGGCATTGCGCCCAGGCGTGGCCGTGGGTGGAAACGGTGCGGATCTGGTCGATCGAGTCGATGTTCTGGCGCACGGCCAGCACGAAGGTGATCGTCACCAGCGCCTCGCGCATGATCTGCAGCGCGTCGCCGGTGGCAATGGCATCGAGCGTGGTGGTGACCCCACCCTCGACGGAGTTCTCGATCGGGACCATGGCCGCGTCGGCTTCGCCGGTGCGAACCATTTCCAGGGCGGCGTTGACATTGGCCGCAGGGATGCGTTCGGAGTCCCGGGCGTCGGGCACCTGCAGAAGGGCGGCCTCGGTGAACGTGCCCGCGGGGCCCAAATAGGTGTAGATCATCGGACGTTGGGCTCCTGCCCGTTTTCGCTCTCGAGCTTCAGCCCGGCTTCAAGCCAGGCCCCGGATCCGCCCGCGATGTTGAAGGCGCTGTATCCCTGGGCGACCAGCCATGCCGCGGCCTGGGCCGAACGGCCGCCGGTGCGGCAAATGATGTAGGCGTCGGTGTCCGGGTCGAGTTCCTCGAGGCGCAGCGGCAGCTCGGCCAGGGGGATGTGGACGGCGCCGGCGGCGTGCCCCTCGACCCATTCGTATTCCTCGCGGACGTCCAGGATCAGCGCGCCGGCGGGAACCTGGTCGACCGAAACCGTTTCAAAATCACTCATGGCTCTCCTTTGGCTCACCAATTGTTCTGTTGCCCACCAGCCTAGTCCCCGGGGGTGTTTGGCCGTGGGGTCGGTGAAGCGGATGTTGCGCCCGCACCTGCGCTTGGGGAGCGAATCCCGCGGGCGCAGCCTGGGGCCGGCGGAGGGGCGACCCGTACTACGCTCGAGGGGTGGGGATCGCTGCCGACAGGCTGCGTACCCCCGTCACAACAGAAGGAGTCGTCGATGTCCGAAATAGCCAGGTTGACCGCGCTGGAACTTCGCGATGCGCTGCGCCGCGGGGAACTGGGCGCACGCGAGGCCGCCGGGCACTTCCTGGGGCGGATCGAGGAGCTCAACCCCACCCTGGGCTCGTTCATCACCGTCACCGCCGAGCTGGCGATGGCAGCGGCCGCGCGCGCCGATGAGCGGCTGGCCGCCGGAGACGCGCCGGGCATGCTCCACGGCATGCCACTGGCCTACAAGGACCTGCTGGACGTGGCGGGCGTGCCGACCGGCTACGGGACCGCCGCCTTCGAACCCGTTGTCGCCGAGAAGGATTCACCCCTGGTGGCCACACTGTCGCGGGCAGGTGCGATTTCGCTGGGCAAGACCTCGGTGCCGGAATTCGGGCTGAGCTGCCACTCGGAAAACGATGTGGCTCCCCCGGCCCGGAACCCGCTGAACCCGGCATTGTCCGCCGGCGGTTCCAGCGGAGGGGAGGCGGCGGCCGTAGCGGCCGGGATGCTGCCCTTCGGACCGGGCAACGACGGCGGCGGCTCGGTCCGTATCCCCGCCTCGGCCTGCGGCCTGATCGGGCTCAAGCCCGGCCTGGGAACCATCCCCAGCGACGTCCTTGACGGCACGCTCGACGGTTTCGGGGCACCGCGGCTCACGGTCTCCGGCCCGCTGGCCCGCACCGCCCTGGATGCCGCCCTGCTCATGGATGCCATGGTCGACCGGACCCGCGAGACCTACCTTGACGCCCTGCGCGACGGTGCGGTCGATGCCCTGCGCGGCCTGCGGATCGGGGTCAGCACGGCCAGCCCCTTTGCCTCGGTCTACGAGATCACGCTCGCGGCCCAGGCCCATGCGGCGCTCAACCGGGGGATCAAGGGGCTCGTCGCCCGTGGCCACCATGTCGAGGAGGCCGAGATCTTCTACGACGCCGCCTATCCCGAGACGTTCTCCACGGTATGGACCAGCGGCCTGGCCGCCGCCCCCATCCCGGCCGGCAACGAGGCAAGGCTCGGCACCCTGGCACGTTCCTTCCGCGCGCGCGCCACCGCCCGCGACCTGAAGACCTCCGTGGATGCTGCCCGCCGCCTGACGGAAATCGCCGCGGACTTCCGCACGCAGTGGGGCCGCTACGACGTGGTGCTGACCCCGGCGATGGCGTTCGCTCCCCCGGAAATCGGCTTCTACACCTCGCAGGACGCCGACACCGACTACATGCGCCAGTGCCAGTACACCCCGTACACCTCAATGGTGAACGTCTCCGGCCTGCCGGCGGTCACGGTTCCGACGTTGACCACCGCCGACGGCCTGTCGATGGGCGTGCAATTGATCGGCCGGGCCGGTTCGGAAATCCAGCTCCTGGCACTGGCGGGGCAGTTGTCCGAAATGTGAGATTGGTCTACAAAGTGGGCATGACGCGCGTCACGGGCGAAAAATTGATGACATGTCTATATCCACCTCGCTGAAGGATCAGTCCTCGACCGGTTTCTTTGGCCACCCCAAAACGCTTTCGAACCTGTTCAGCATCGAGATGTGGGAACGCTTCTCGTTCTACGGGATGCAAGCGATCCTCGCGTACTACATGTACTTCTCCGTCGCCGAGGGCGGACTCGGGATCCCGAAGGACCTGGCGCTCTCGCTGGTCGGCGCCTACGGCGGCGCCGTCTACCTGAGCACCATCCTCGGTGCCTGGCTCGCCGACCGCCTGCTCGGATCCGAGAAGGTCCTGCTCTGCTCGGCCTTCCTGATCATGGGCGGACACATTGCCCTGGCCGCGCTGCCCGGCGCCACCGGCCTGGCCGTCGGCCTGGTCCTGGTTGCCGTGGGTTCCGGCGGCCTGAAGGCCAACGCCACCGCCCTGGTCGGTTCGCTGTATTCCAAGGAAGACACCCGCCGCGACGCCGGCTTCTCCATCTTCTACATGGGTGTGAACATCGGCGGCCTGCTGGGGCCGCTGCTCACCGGCTTCCTGCAGCAGCGCTGGGGCTTCCACGTCGGCTTCGCCGCCGCCGCGATCGGCATGGCCATCGGCGTCGGGATCTACCTCAGCGGACGGAAGAACCTTCCCGATTCGGTCAAGGTGGTCGGCAACCCCTTGCCCGCCGGCGAGCGCAAGAAGTACCTGATCGGCTTCCTGGCCTTCGTCGCCGTGGTCGTGGCGGCCTTCGCGTTGAAGCTCGTCACCGCCGAGTCCCTGGCCCGCACCATTGCGTACGCGGTCATCCTGGCCTCGGTCATCTACTTCACCCTGATGCTGCGTTCCAAGCGCGTGACCGCAGTGGAGCGCAAGCACGTGCTCGCCTTCATCCCGCTGTACATCGCCTCGGCCGCGTTCTGGGCACTGTTCCAGCAGCAGTTCACGTTCATCGCCGTGTACTCGGAGGAACGCCTGGACCGCTCGCTCTTCGGCTGGGAGATGCCCGCCTCGTGGGTCCAGTCGATCAACCCGGTCTTCATCATCGTCCTGGCCGGCGTCTTCGCCGCCCTGTGGACCAGGCTGGGCACCCGCCAGCCGGGCACCGTGGTCAAGTTCTCCGCGTCGCTGGTCCTTGTGGGCCTGGCATTCCTGGTCTTCATCCCGATGAACTCCCTGGAGAAGACCCCGCTGCTGGTGCTGGTCGGCATCCTGTTGCTGTGCACCCTCGCCGAGTTGCTGCTCAGCCCCATCGGGCAGTCGGTCACCACCAAGCTGGCCCCGGCCGCCTTCGGCACGCAGATGATCGCCCTGTTCTTCCTCTCGGTGTCACTGGGCACCACGCTGGCCGGCATCCTCGCCGGCTTCTACACCGAGGGCAACGAGGTCACCTACTTCCTGGCCCTCGGCGGCACCGCCATCGTGCTGGGCGTTGCCCTGCTGCTGGCCGCCCCTTCCCTGAAGAAGCTGATGGGCGAGGTCCGCTAGGCGCCTTCCCGTTTGGCCCGTACGAAGACAGCGGCCACACCCGGCATCCTTGCCGGGTGTGGCCGCTGTCTTTGCGCCCGTGGATCCTGCGCTAGTAGTCGTACGATGCCATGGTGCTGCCCAGGATGATGACCGCGACCATCCACAGCACGAAGGCCACTGCTCCCAGGTAGCCGGTGACGAGCCCGGCAATGGCGACGCCGCGCATGTGCGGTTCGCGGCGCAAGGCCAGGTGTCCGCAGATGATCGCCGCCAGTTGGGGAAAGAACAACAGCCCGATGCTGAACAACCCGATGATTCCGGTCACCAGCGACACGATGGACAACACTCCGCTCGGGCGCTGGGCCTGTACCGGGTAGCCGGGTTGCGGGTAGCCGGTCTGCGGGTAGCCGGCCTGCGCTTGGCCTTGTTGCGGGTATCCGGGCCGCGGGTAGGGGTTTTGTCCCGACTGGCCGGCACCGCCGTTGCCCAGGCCGACGGGCGGGGCATCCAGCGGCATATCCAGATAGGGGTTGCGCGGCGGGGCCGCCTGCGGATTATGCGACCAGCGCGGGTCCTTCGGATCGTCAAACGACGGTCCGTTCTCGGGCTCGTGCGCCTTGTCTTCTGGATTCCCCATGATTCCTTTTCCTCACCTGTGCCCGGCAGTACGGGCACGCTCATGCGCCTGCGCGGCAGCATCTCTGGCCCCCAGTTTAGCCACGATCCTCGGGCACAGCGTGCTCACATTCACTGCTCAGGAACCGGTGGGAGAGTTGGCACCATGCGCAAGGCAACACACCCGCCGACGGCGGAACCCCACCCCCGGCACCATGCCGTTCCCCCGTACCTGCTGATGTCGATGGCTGCCTGCGACGGCGCCTGGGAAGCACCCGTGGGCATGCGCGACTTCATGGCGCGGCCGTCCGACCGCGGCGGGCGCGAGTCCCCCAGCCCCGGACCCGAGGCCCGTACCCGCATCGCCACCCGGGCACGCCGGACCCTGTTGCTGGACCAGGCCCTGCTCCACGGGCGGGCCACCGTGCCCAGGGACATCGGCCGACTGGTCGGGCCCGCCGGCAGGCTGACTCGGACCATCTCCGACGCGCAGGGCGTAGAGACCACGCCCGGAGCCGTCGCACGCACCGAGGGCCGGGAACCCGTGGAAGACGAGGACGCGAACCGCGCCTACGCGGGTCTGGGCGCGGTCCACCGGTTCCTGGTCGCGATGCTCGGGCGCAATGCGCTCGACGGGGCCGGCCTGGACCTGGGCGGCACCGTGCACTACGGGCTGCACTATGCCAACGCCTTCTGGGACGGCACGCAGATGGTGATGGGCGACGGAGACGGTGAGATTTTCGGGTCCTTCGCCTCCTCGCTGTCCGTGATCGCCCACGAGTTGGGCCACGGCCTGTTGCAGTTCACCACCAACCTGGAATACCGAGGCCAGTCAGGGGCCCTGAACGAATCAATGGCCGACATCCTGGGCGTGCTGGTGGAGCAGTTCGTGGCCGGGCAGGACGCGGCGGACGCCAGCTGGCTGATCGGCGAGGGGCTGTTCACCGACAAGGTCCGCGGCCGGGCCATGCGCTCACTGGCCGCCCCGGGCACCGCCTACGACGACCCCATCCTGGGCAAGGACCCGCAACCGGCGACCATGGCCGGCTATGTGGACACGGAAGAGGACAACGGCGGGGTGCACCTGAACTCCGGCATCCCCAACCATGCCTTCTACCTATTTGCCACGGCCCTGGGCGGCAACGCCTGGGAAACCGCCGGGGACCTGTGGTTCAACGTCATCGCCACCCGCGCGCTGCCCGAGGACGCGGACTTCGGCACCTTTGCCGAGCAGACCCTGCTCCAGGCCCGCCGCGACCACGGCGCCGGCTCAGACGTGGAGCTCGCCCTGGCCAAGGCCTGGGACGCCGTCGGCGTGGAACCGCGTGTCCTGGACACCGCGGGGCAATAGCCCCGCGGCGTCCGGTTCCATGGCATCTTCCGAGGACCCGTCCACCACGCCCGGACCGCGCTGCGGAGCCCTGGGCCACGCGGGGCGACTTCTCCGGCCGCGCGAGTGCAATCAATGAGAAACTGGTCCCATGGCCCACCCACGCGCCGGCACCCCGGCACAGTCCCAAGACCTGATCGATCTCTCCGCGGTGCGCGACGCGTACTTTGACATCCACCCGGACCCGGCCGACCCCGCCCAGCGCGTGGCCTTCGGCACCTCCGGGCACCGCGGCACCTCGCTGAACGGCTCCTTCAACGAGGACCACATCGCCGCCATCACCCAGGGCATCGTCGAATACCGGCGCGGGCAGGGCATCACCGGGCCGCTCTTCGTCGGCAAGGACACCCACGCGCTTTCGGACCCGGCACAGGACACCGTGCTGGAGGTGCTGGCCGGCAACGACGTGTCGATCCTGGCCGATGCCCGCACCGGGTGGACCCCGACCCCGGCCCTGAGCCACGCCATCCTGGCGCACAACGCGAACGGGGACGCACCGCGCGCCGACGGCATCATCATCACCCCGTCGCACAACCCGCCGGCCGACGGCGGCCTGAAGTACAACCCGCCGCACGGCGGCCCCGCGGACACCGACGCCACCTCATGGATCGCCAACCGCGCCAATGAACTGCTCGAGGCCAAGCTGGCCGGGGTCAAGCGGATCCCGCTGGGTGCCGCGCGCCTGGGCGGGAAGATCGGCGCCTTCGACTTCCTGTCCTCCTACGTCGACGACCTGCCCTCGGTGCTGGACCTCGACGCCATCCGCTCCGCCGGGCTGCGCATCGGCGCCGACCCCATGGGCGGGGCCGCGGTGGACTATTGGGGCGCGATCGCCGAGAAGCACAAGCTGGACCTCACCGTGGTGAACCCGGGGGTTGACCCGCGCTTTGCGTTCATGTCCCTGGACACCGACGGGAAGATCCGCATGGACTGCTCCTCGGCCGATGCGATGGCCTCGCTGATCGCCGCCCGCAACACCTATGACATCGCCACGGGCAACGACGCGGACGCCGACCGCCACGGCATCGTCACCCCCGATGCCGGGCTGATGAACCCCAACCACTACCTGGCCGTGGCCATCGACTACCTGTACACCCACCGCACCGGCTGGTCCAAGGACGCCGGGATCGGCAAGACGCTGGTCTCTTCCTCGATGATCGACCGGGTCGCGGCCTCGCTGGGCCGCACCCTGGTCGAAGTTCCGGTGGGCTTCAAGTGGTTCGTGCCCGGCCTGCTGGACGGCTCCGGCGCCTTCGGCGGCGAGGAATCCGCCGGCGCCTCCTTCCTGCGCCGCGACGGGCGCACCTGGACCACCGACAAGGACGGGATCCTGATGGCGCTGCTGGCCAGCGAGATCACCGCCGTCACCGGCTCCTCCCCCTCGAAGCACTATGCCGCGCTGGCCGCGGAGCACGGCTCACCGAGCTATGCACGCATCGATGCCCCGGCCGACCGCGAGCAGCGGGCCCGGCTGGGGAACCTGGCGGCTTCGGACGTGGCCGCCGAGGTGCTCGCGGGCGAGAAGATCACCGCACGGCTGACCGAGGCGCCGGGAAACGGGGCGAAGATCGGCGGGCTGAAGGTCACCACGGCCAACGCCTGGTTTGCCGCACGCCCCTCGGGAACCGAGGACAAGTACAAGATCTACGCCGAGTCCTTCCTCGGCGAGGAGCACCTGGTCCGGGTGCAGGACGAGGCGAAGGACATCGTCTCCGCTGTGCTCGCGTAGGCGCACGCCTTGGCCGAAGGCCGGGTGGGTCCCCGCATGCGGGAACCACCCGGCCTTCGGCCATTCCGCGGGCAAGCCGTAATATCCAACTCCTGCATGGGTATATGCCGGGCCGGGAATTTCTACATGAGCCTGTCGATGAGCTTGGACTTCGCCCAGGTGTAGGGCGGGTAGATCGCCTTGAGCGTGTCCACCACGGTGGTCTTGCCCATCACGGAGCGCATCTGCGAGAGCCGCTCGAAGCCATGCCGCCCGTGGTATGAACCCATGCCGGAGGCGCCCACGCCTCCGAAGGGCAGGCCCGGGACGGCCAGGTGCAGGCTTGGCGCGTTGTGCACGATGGCCCCGGCCCGCACCTGGTCCCCGAAGGCAGATTGCAGCCGCGGGTTCTCGCTGAAGAGGTAGGCGACCAGCGGGTTGGGGCGCGCGTTGATGAAGCGCACCGCCGCGTCGAAGCTTTCCACCGCGACGATCGGCAGGATCGGGCCGAAGATCTCCTCGCGCATCAGCTCCGAGCCCGGATCAACGTTGGCCATCACTGTCGGCTCGATCTTCAGGGTGTCCGCGTCGTACCCGCCGCCGATGAGGACCTCGCCGTGCTCCAGGTAGGAAACCAGCCTGTCGAAGTGGGCCTTGTTGACGATGCGGCCGTAGTCGCGGCTGGCCAGCGGGTTCTTGCCGTAGAACCCGGTGATCGCCTTGGCCAGCTGCTTTTCCAGGTTCATGGCGGCGTCGCCCACGGCCAGCACGTAGTCCGGCGCCACGCAGGTCTGTCCGGCGTTCATGAACTTCCCGAAGGCCAGCCGGCGCGCCACCGTGGCGGAGGACCCGTCCATCACCACGGCCGGGGACTTCCCGCCCAGCTCCAGGGTCACGGGTGTCAGGTGCTCGGCCGCGGCGCGGGCCACGATCTTTCCCACACGCTCTCCGCCGGTGTAAAAGATGTGGTCAAAGTGCTGTTCGAGCAGGATCTTGCTGGTTGAGGCCCCGCCCTGGACCACGGCGCACGCCCGGTGGTCCAGGAACTTCGGGATCAGCCGGCCCAGCAGCGTGGAGGTGGTCGGGGCCAGCTCCGAGGGCTTGAGCACGGTGACGTTGCCCGCGGCGATGGAGGCGACCAGCGGGGCGAGGATCAGCTGCAGCGGGTAGTTCCAGGCGCCGATGACCAGCACCACCCCCAGCGGCTGCGGCTCGATCTTGGCCGCCGCCGGATGCAGGACCAGCGGGATCTTCACCGGCTTGGATTCCATCCACTCGGAAAGGTGCAGTTGCGCGTGGTCTATTTCCGCGCGCACCATGTCGATCTCGGTCATCTTCGCCTCGACCGCGCCCTTGCCCAGGTCGTCGGCCAGCGCGTCGATGAAGTCCTGTTCGTGCGCCTCCAGCATGCGCTCGAGGGCCTTGAGCTGCGAGGCCCGGAATCGGCGCGGGTGCGCCAGCCGGGTGGACACCACGTCGTGCATCGAGGCGACGATCTCCACGATGTTCTCCGGCAGTTCGGGCACCACTTCGGGCAGCTCGAGCTCGTTCAGCGCCGTCGCTTCGCGTGGCGTTGCGGATTTGTGTGAGGTGTCGGAAGTGCCCATCTCTTGAGCCTACGGCCACTGTGGCATCGGCAACAGGCCGCCACGCTTGGCGTGCTCGGTGCGCGGTGACATGGAGTGCCGGACCCGGCGCCCGGTGGGATAGGCTCGCGCATAGTGACACGGGGTGTCGGCACTTGCGGCCGGCTGAGATGAAACCCGTAGAACCTGATCTAGTTCGTACTAGCGGAGGGATGTTGCTCATGGAATCCATGGCGCCTTCAAAACTCGTAACACCCGGCGAGCTCGCCGATGCCCTGGGCGCACTGCGCTCCTCCACGCCCCTGGTCCAGTGCCTGACCAACACCGTGGTCACCAACTTCACCGCCAACGTGCTGCTGGCCTCCGGCGGGTCCCCTGCCATGGTGGACGTGCCCGGGGAGGCCGGCGACTTCGCCGCGGTGGCGGCAGCCCTGCTGGTGAACCTGGGCACCCCGAACTCCGAGCAGGCGGCCGCCATGCGCGAGGCGGTTGCCGGCGCCTCAGCGGCCTCGACCCCCTGGGTGCTGGACCCTGTGGCCGTCGGTTCGCTGCGCGTGCGCACCGCGCTCGCCCGCGAGCTCGTGGCCGCGCGGCCCACGGTGATCCGCGGCAACGCCTCGGAGATCCTGGCGCTGGCCGGTCAGGCCGTCGGCGGGCGCGGGGTCGAGTCCACCGACTCGGTTGCCGCCGCGACCGACGCCGCCGGGACGCTGGCCAGGGAAAGCGGCGCCGTCGTCGCCGTCTCCGGGGAAGCGGACCTCGTCACCGACGGGGTGCGCACCGTGTTCGTGCACGGCGGCAGCGCGCTGCTGACCCGCATCACCGGCGGCGGGTGCGCGCTGGGCGCTCTCTGCGCCGCCTTCCTGTCCACCGGCGGGGACCCGCTGGTCGCCACGGTTGCCGCGCACGCCTTCTACTCGGCGGCGGCCGAACGCGCGGCCGCCACGGCCGCGGGCCCAGGCACCTTCGCCCCGCTCTTCCTCGACGCGCTGGCCGCTGTCTCCCCCGCGGAGCTGGGCGCCACGGCGGTGCTCTCATGAGCGTCTACGGCGTGTACCTGGTCGCGGACTCCGCCTCCACCGCCGGACGTCCGCTGGCCGACATCGTGAAGGCCGCGGTGGACGGAGGGATCAGGACGGTGCAGTTGCGCTGCAAGGACATGCCGGCCGGCGAATTCGCGGACGTCGTGATGGAATGCGCCCACCACACCGCCGGGCGCGCGGCACTGCTGGTCAACGACCGCGTCGACGTGTTCCTGGCCGCCCGCGCCTCCGGCGCCGACGTGCAGGGGGTGCACATCGGCCAGTCCGACCTGCCCGCGGCCCTGGTGCGCGAACTTATCGGCCCCGACGCCGTGCTGGGCCTCAGCGCCGCCAGCGATGCGCAGATCGACGCCGCAAACAAGCTGCAGCTCCGCTCCCCGGGCACCATCGACTACCTGGGGGTCGGCGCCGTGCATGCCACCCCCACCAAGAGGGACCACCCCGAGCCGCTGGGCCATGCGGGCCTGGCGCGCGCCGTGGGGCTCAGCGACCTGCCCGTCATCGCCATCGGCGGCATCGACGCGGACGACGTGGCCCCGCTGGCCCGCTCCGGTGCCGCCGGCGTCGCGGTGGTCCGCGCCATCTGCGCCGCCGGGGATCCGCGCGCCGCGGCCACGAACCTACTGAACCTCTGGGAGGGCACGAAGCCATGAACACCCCCAACACCAGCACCGTGAAGAACATCCTGTCCATCGCCGGATCCGACCCCTCCGGAGGGGCCGGCATCCAGGCCGACCTCAAGTCCATTGCCGCGGCCGGCGGCTACGGCATGGCCGCCATCAGCGCGCTGACCGCGCAGAACACCCGCGGCGTCAGTGCCGTGCACGTGCCGCCGGCAGGCTTCCTGCTGGCGCAGCTGCGCGCCGTTTCCGAGGACATCGCCATCGACGCGATCAAGATCGGGATGCTCGCCAACGCGGCGGTCATCGACGAGCTCGGCTGCTGGCTGGCCGGGATCCGGACCGCCGCGGGCTCCGACGCCCCGGCGGTGGTGCTGGACCCGGTCATGGTCGCCACCAGCGGGGATTCGCTGCTGGATGCCGAGGCAACCACCGCGCTGCGGCGCCTCTTTGCCCACGTCGACGTCATCACCCCCAACATCCCGGAACTTGCCGTGCTGGCGCGCGCCGAGGTCGCCGGGAACTGGGAACAGGCGGTGGCCCAGGCGCGCGCCGTCGCCGCCGAGTACCAGGTCCTGGTGCTGGCCAAGGGCGGGCACCTGGAAGGGGAAACCTGCCGGGACGCGCTCATCGGTCCCGACGGTGTGCTCTTCGAGGTCGCCTCGCCGCGGCTGGCCACGGCCAACACGCACGGCACCGGCTGCTCGCTCTCCTCCGCCCTGGCGACCTTCTACGCCCGCGGCGGTGACTGGGCCCAGGCGCTGCGCCACGCCAAGGCCTGGCTGTCCGAGGCGATTGCCCGGGCCGACGAGCTGGCGGTCGGCGGCGGACACGGCCCGGTCAACCACCTGGCAGCGCTCTGGGACGGGGTGCGCCCCGCGCCGGCCCGGGACCCGCTGGCGCACTGGTGGGAGGCGATCGCCGGCATCCGCGCAGGCATCGACGAGCTCGCGTTCATCCGCCAGCT
This sequence comes from Paeniglutamicibacter sp. MACA_103, assembly GCF_045798555.1. Taxonomy (NCBI): domain Bacteria; kingdom Bacillati; phylum Actinomycetota; class Actinomycetes; order Micrococcales; family Micrococcaceae; genus Paeniglutamicibacter; species Paeniglutamicibacter sp. MACA_103. Next base: position 37,872 of record NZ_JBIXLN010000038.1, read on the forward strand.
CAAGAACGGGTCCCTTCAGACGAGCGACTTCGAGGAGTACCTGGGCCAGGACGCCCTGTACCTGCGCAGCTATGCTCGGGTCATGTCGCGGGCCTCGGAACTCGCCCCCACCACTCAGGAGCAGCGCTTCTGGGCGGGAAGCGCCGCCAGCTGCCTGGAGGAGGAAATGACGCTGCACCGCGGCCGGCTCGCCGATCAGGTCCCGGAGCCCTCGAACGCCACCACCGCGTACCTCAACCACCTGCGGTCCGGCAGCGACGACTACCCGGTGCTCGCCGCCGCGCTGCTGCCCTGCTTCTGGATCTACCAGGACGTGGGCAAGCGGCTGGCGGCGGCCAACCACCTGGCGCACCCCTACGCGGACTGGCTCGCCACCTACTCCTCCCAGGAGTTCGACGACGTCACGGCGCGGGCCATCGAGCTGGTCCGGGGCGTTCACGCACGGGCCGACGAAGCCACGCGGGCGGCCATGTGGCGCGCGTTCGAGGCCTCGTCCGTGCACGAGCTGGACTTCTTCGCGCAGACCGCCGCCGATGCGCCCGGCGCCGGGGACGGGGTGGGCCGCATCACCCGAGGTGTCGCACTGCCCGTGGGGTGAGTAAAATGCCACAGGGGGTTTGGCGCGCCGCGCGTGCGCTCCCCCGGCATTTTTCCCACCCTGCGCCCGGAAGGCACCCATGAGCAACCGATTCGGCATTGGCTGGAACCTGCACGGCGACGGCAAGTCCATCTCCCCCGGAACGGTGGTGGCCCCGAACGAGCGCCTGCACTGGCCGCAGACCATCTCCATCGGCGTGCAGCACGTCATGGCGATGTTCGGGGCCACGGTGCTGGTCCCGGCGATCACCGGGTTCCCGGCCACCACCACCCTGTTCTTCTCCGGCGTGGGGACCCTGTTGTTCCTGCTGATCACCGCGGGCCGGGTGCCCAGCTACCTGGGTTCCTCCTTCGCGTTCATCGCCCCGGTTTCCGCGGCCATGGCCGGGCACGGGATGGCCGGCGCGCTGGGCGGCATCGTGGTCTCCGGTGCGGCGCTGTTCGTCGTCGGGCTGATCGTGCAGAAATCGGGCACCGGGTGGATCCACGCGCTGATGCCGCCGGTGGTCATGGGCACCATCGTCGCGCTGATCGGGCTCAATCTGGCCTCGGCGACGCTGAAGCCGATGCAGGACTTCCCGCTGACCACCTTCGCCACGGTGCTGGCCATCGTGGTGTCCGCGGTGCTGTTCAAGGGCCTGCTGGGCCGCTTGTCGATCCTGCTGGGCCTGGTTGCCGGTTACCTGGTGGCGCTCGCGCAGGGGCAGGTCAATTTCGAGCCCATCGAGAAGGCGGCATGGCTGGGGCTGCCGGCATTCACCGCCCCCACCTTCCACCTGGACACCATGCTGGTGTTCCTGCCGGTGGTGTTCGTGCTGATCGCCGAGAACATCGGACATGTGAAGACCGTGGGCCTGATGACCGGACGGGACCTGGACGCGGTCAACGGCCGCGCGCTGATGGCCGACGGCGCCGCGACGCTGCTGGCCGGCTTCGGCGGAGGCTCGGGCACCACCACCTACGCGGAGAACATCGGCGTGATGGCCTCCTCGCGCGTGTATTCCACCGCCGCCTACTGGATCGCGGGCATCGTGGCGATCCTGGTGGCGTTCTTCCCGAAGTTCGGCGCCGTCATCAACACCATCCCCGCCGGGGTCTCCGGGGGCGCGGGCATCGTGCTCTACGGCATGATCGGGATCATCGGCGCACGCCTGTGGGTGCAGAACAAGGTCGACTTCGCCAACCCGATCAACCTGATGACCGCCGGCACCGGACTGATCATCGCCATTGCGGTCACCGAGGACCTGGCCTTCGGCGAGGTGAAGCTCGGCGGCATTGCCCTGGGCACCATCGCGACCTTGGTGATCTTCCACCTGATGCGCAACATTGCCCGGGCGCGGGGCACCGAGCCGACCGACGCCGGGGAAATCAGCGGGGCCACGCACTCCAAGCTTGGCTAAGGACGTTTTCGGTCGGACTCCTTCAACCGGCGCGTCATCCTGTTGATTTCATGTCCGTGGGCATGACCGCCAGGGGCGTTCGGGCCGAGCCGGAGGACGTCACGGAGGCAGCCCTTCGCATCGCCGCGTCCCCAGGACCGGCGAGGCGGAGGGCTGCCTCCATCTTCGGGGGCGACGCCCGCCGGGTGCCGTACGTCGATCGTCCGGTGGCCGGCTGCCTGGGCGGCGTGGACCACGCGGCGGCATGGCACCCCCGAGCCCAGGACCGGCCCGCGATCCGTACCCATGGGCGCAGCGATGAGGTTGAATGGGCAAGGTGACTTCATCCACCGGATCCTTCGTGCCGTCCCAGTCAGCAGCCAAGGTGCTTCCGCGCCGTCAAGTGCTTCGGTCGGCCGGCATTATTGCCGCCGCCGCCACCTTCACAGGCATTCTTTCCACCTCTCCGCCGGCGCATGGCGCCGGTGGCTTCTTCCGGCACGGGATTGCCTCGGGCGATCCCTTTGAGGATTCGGTGCTGCTGTGGACGCGGCTGACTCCGGAGGCAGACGCGACGCCCGGCTCGGGACTCGGCGGCGATGCCCGGATCCGCTGGGAGGTAGCCGCCGATTCCGATTTCCGGCGGGTGGTGGCAGGCGGATGGGCACAGACGGGTGCCTGGCGCGACCACACCCTCAAGGTTGTGGCTGCCGGGCTGTCACCGGGAACGACCTACTGGTATCGGTTCAAGTTCGGCCAGGACTATTCCCCGGTGGGCCGGACACGCACCGCTCCGGCGGCCGGTGCGGCCGTGGACCGGCTCCGGATGGGCGTGGTCTCGTGCGCCAATTACCAGGCCGGCCATTTCGCCGCCTACCGGCACCTGGCAGACCGCGGCGACCTGGACCTGGTGCTCCATCTGGGCGATTACGTCTACGAGTACGCGCCCGGCGAATACCAGGCGCGTGACATCGTTGTCCGTCCCCACGACCCGGCCGTGGAGATGACCACGTTGGAGCACTACCGCCGGCGCCACGCCCAGTACAAGACGGACCTTCAATTGCAGGCGCTGCATGCCGCGGCGCCGTTCGTGGTGACCTGGGACGACCATGAATTCGCCGACGATGCGTTCTCGTCAGGCGCCGCGAACCACACCGAGGGTGCCGAAGGAAGCTGGGCAGCGCGTTCGGGGCACGCAAGGCAGGCTTACGCGGAGTGGATGCCGGTTCGCTACGAAACCGACGGGCAGCTATACCGCAGGCTGGAGTTCGGGGCGTTGGCGAGCCTATCGATGCTGGACCTGCGCTCGTACCGGAGCAAGCAGGTCGACAGCCAGGCAGAGCCCGCCATCGACGATCCCGACCGGACCATGACGGGCGCGGAGCAGATGGACTGGCTGCTGGCCGGTCTCGGCAATGACCAGCAGCAATGGAAGCTGGTAGGCAACCCGGTCATGATGACCCCGGTCCGCATTCCGTCCACCCTGAACGCGCAGGAGCTGCATGCCTTGGGCGAACTGATGGGGGACGGCAATATCGACGGCGTTCCCTACAACGTGGACCAATGGGACGGCTATGTCGCAGACCGGAACCGGGTCCTGAGGCATTTGCGGGACAACGCGGTGACAGACACCGTCTTCCTGACGGGTGACATCCACTCGGGCTGGGCCTGCGATCTGCCGGCCGACCCGCTGACCTACCCGCTCAACGGCCGTTCCCTCGGCACGGAACTGGTGTGCACTTCCGTCACCAGCGACAACATGGACGACATCCTCCGGGTTCCGGAGCGCACGGCCTCCCTGGCCGTCGAATCCGCCATCAAGGCGCTGAACCCCCACATCAAGTACCTGGATTTTGATTCGCACGGCTTCTCGGTACTCGAGGTGACGCCGGCCGAAGTTCGGATGGACTGGTATCGGTTGACTGACCGTACGGATGCCGCCTCGCCCGCGCAGCGGACGGCGTCCTGGACAGTCGCTGCCGGTACACAGAAAGTCAGACGCGCAGGGGAAGGAATTCTCGGATGAGCCCTGCCCGGCCCACCCTGCGGGAACGGGAAGGCCGGGCCCGGGAAATCCGCGCTCCAGGCTGGGCCAGGAGCACGCCACCTGCGCCGACCCCAAGTGGTGCAAGGTCATTCGCCACACCGCACTCATCGAATGGGCCTGGGTTCCCCAGCGCGGAACTAGCTCGATAGTCCACGCTCGGGCGGATAAGCTGGCGACCAACGAGCTGCACTGGAGGACCCGTGATTTTGCGCTTACCGATGCAAGGACCACCCGCGTGGGCTCTCGACTGGGCAGTGGTCATCGCGGCATTGGCTCCCATCATCACCCTGCTGGTGGTTCTGGTGGCCTACCTGGCCTATTTGCAGAGAGCCAGGGCCGACAAGCGCGACCAATGGTGGAAGCGCGCCCAATGGGGGATCGAAAGTGCGCTGTCCAACGACCCCGCCCGGCAGGAAGTCGGGGTGATTGTCCTGGACAACCTGGACCGCAGCGGCTTGGCCACGCGCGAGGACGCCGCCCTTTTCAGCGAGGTGGCCCTTTCCGTCCTGGAAGAGAAGCTGGACCAGGAATACGATCTGGCCACTGCCGGCGATCCGGGGGCGAGAATGGAACGGAAGGAGGCGACAGTGATGTCCAAAGGCGAGGCCAGGACGGCCAGGCAAGCTAAGTCGGAGCGCAACAAGGCCCTTGAGGAGCCCAGCCCGGTACGGAACATCAAGGTAACGCTGGCCTCCGATGGAGGACGAATCATCTATGTTTCGGATCCAGCACGGGCACGGGTTCTTGAACGTGCCGACAAGTTTTTGACGCGTGAGCGGAACTACAAGAAATAGTCCATCTCCCCACCCGGAAAGTAGAAGGCGGCATCAGCCTTCCTCCCCTCCGGTTGCCGTTGCAGTGGGATTCGACATGGGCACTGCGGCTTTTGGCCTTGGGGGCCGGTATGGAATCCGCGGGGCCCCCACCCACTGAGGTCCGGCGGCAGCCCGGGCCTGGTTTCAGTCATGAGGTCACCCCGCGAATCCGAAAAGTGCCCGCAGAAAGAAGTACTGGCTTCGGGGCCGCATTGTCCAGGGCGAGAGGTTGATCCGCCTGCTCCTTCAGGGGACTCTCGTAACCGGGCAACTGCCCGTGCCGGGCGGACCCCTGCCGCTATCCGATAATGGTGATCGGCGGCTCGGCCACCAGCTCCTCCTCGCGCGTGAGCTTCTTCATGCTGGAGGTCAGCGGGGAGCCGTCCTCGCGCTGCAGCGCAAAGACCGCGTCGATGGACGGCTCGCCCTCAAGCACCGGGCCCTGCCCGTGAAGCTCGACGGAGACCTCGGGGTTTGCCGGGGACAACGTGTATTGCACCCCGCGCACGCCGAACGACACCTCGTCCTCGCCCTCGGCCAGCGATGCGGTCAACGACTGCGCCTCGAGGCGGAAGTGCACCGAGGAGTCGTTGCGGCGCAGGTTGAACTCCAGCCCCTCCCACTCCGCCGGCAGCCGCGGGTCGAAGAGCCACTCCCCGGTGTCGTCGCGCAACCCGGCAAAGCCGTACACCAGCGCCGCCCACACCCCGCCGGTGGAGGCCACGTGCACGCCGTCCGCGGCATTTCCGTGCAGGTTCAGCAAATCCACGTTCAGCGCATGCTCGAAGTAGTCGTAGGCCAGGTCCTGGTAGCCGACCTCCGCGGCGAGGATCGCCTGCACCGTGGCCGAGAGCGTGGAGTCCCCGGTGGTCAGCGGGTCGTAGTAGTCGAAGTCGGCACGTTTTTGTTCCGGGGAGAAGTCCGAGGACCGCAGCCACAGCGCCAGCACCGTGTCGGCCTGCTTGAGCACCTGGAAGCGGTAGATCACCAGCGGGTGGTAGTGCAGCAGCAGCGGGCGGTTCTCCGGGCCGGTGCCACGCATGTCCCACACCTCCCGGTTCAGGAAGCCGGCGTCCTGCGGGTGGATCCCCACCTTCTCGGAGAACGGGATGTACATCGCCAGGGCGGCGTCCCTCCAGTCGCGGACCTCCCGCGGCCCGATGGCCAGCTCCTCGACGATGCGCGCGTGCTCCTCGGGGAATTCCTCGGCCAGGTAACCCATGAGGTTCACCGCGTAGTTCAGGTTGAAGCGCGCCATCACGTTGGTGAAGGTGTTGTCGTTCACCACCGCGGTGTACTCGTCCGGGCCGGTGACCCCGTGGATGTGGAAGCTGCGCCCGGTCTTGGTCTCGCGCCAGAAGCCCAGCGAGTTCCAGAGCCTGGCGGTCTCCACCACGACCTCCGCACCGCCGCCGAGCAGCAGCCCGGTGTCCCCGCTGGCGCCCACGTAGCGGGCCAGCGAATACACCACGTCCGCGTTGATGTGGTACTGCGCGGTGCCGGCCGGGTAGTAGGCGCTGGCCTCCTCGCCGTTGATGGTGCGCCACGGGAAGAGGATGCCGTGCTCGTTCAGCGTCGCCGCCCGGCGCCTGGCGGCCGGGACCATGGACACGCGCGCGCGCAGCGCATTGCGGGCCCACTGCGGGTTGGTATAGGTCAGGAACGGCAGGACGTAGATCTCGGTGTCCCAGAAGTAGTGCCCGGAGTACCCGTTCCCGGAGACGCCCTTGGCGGAGATCCCCAGCCCGTCGGATCGGGCCGAGGCCTGCGCCAGGGCGTAGAGGTTCCAGCGGATCGACCGCTGCAGCAGCGGGTGGGATTGCACCCGCACATCCGAGTGTCCCCAGAACTCGGTCAGGAACTCGCGCTGGGCCCAGAACAGCGCGTCGGCGCCACGCGGCACCAGGTGGTTCAGCGCGCGCACGCAACGGCTGGTCATCTCCGCGGTGTCGTGCCGCCGCGAGGAGTGGAAGGAGGCGAACTTGTCGATGTGCAGCGCCTCGTCCTTCTCCAGGTAGGCGGACACGGTGTGCTCGACGCGCTCGGGCGTGATCGTTGACTGCTCGACGAAGTCGCTGGTCTCCCCGGCGATGCGGGTGACATGCTTGATGGCGGCGGCAACCGACATGTTGGAACCGCGCACGTAGTAGCTCAGCGCGCTGATCCCGTCCTGCTCCAGGGTCCCGCCCGGAATCATTGACTCCTCGCCGCTGCCCTCGGACTTGCGCGGGTCGAAGGGCACCTCTCCGGCATCGGACTCGGCCGGGGTGGGGACGGGGCGGGCGCGCGACTGGCCGATCAGCGCCGACTGCACGAAGACGTGCGCTGGGGCATCGAGCAGCCGCACGGTGACGCGGAACAGGGCCAGGTGGCGTTCGGAGAAGGAGACCATGGACCGGGTCCGCACCATCACGCGGTGCCCCTCGGCGGTGCGCCACAGGGTGTCGGAGATCAGGGTTCCGTCCTTGAAGTCCAGCCGCAGCTCGTCCTTGAGGATCTCGGTGCGCCCGATCTCCAGGGCTTCGTCGTTGATGTAGACGCGCACGGTGCGGGCGTCCGGGGCGGCGACCATGGTCTGGCCGGCTTCCGCGAGCCCGAAGGCCGATTCGGCGTGCCGGATCTTCCAGGTCTCGTGCAACCCGTTGATGAACATCCCCTCGGTGCATTCCCCGATGCCCAGCGAGTCCCCGCGCAGCCCCAGGAAGCCGTTGCCCAGGGAGAAGATCGTCTGTTCCACGCCGGGGTCGATCGGACGTGGGTGCCCCCGGGTGTAGGACCAGGTGTCCAGTTCCCAGTCGTCGCGGGCCTGTTGGTTGACCAGGTCGTCCAGGTCGGCGACCACGATGTCGGCCCCGGCCGCCCGCAGCGCCTCCTCCGGCTGGTCACGGGCCACGCCCACCACCAGGCCGAATTCCCCGGCAGCGGCGGCCTGGATCCCGGAGATCGCGTCCTCGATGACAATGCACTCGTTGACCGACCAGCCCAGGTCGCTGGCCGCGGCCAGGAAGGTGTCGGGGGCCGGCTTGCCCTGCAGGTTTCGCGCGGCGGCCTGCAGCCCGCCGATCACGACGGAGAATTCGCCGCGCAGCCCGGCGGCCTCCAGCACCTCCTCGGCGTTGCGCGAGGAGGAGACAACGGCCACTTCAAGCCCGGCGGCCTGGAGCTGGCGCAGGTAGGCCAGCGAGCCGGGGTAGGGCTTGATGCCCGTCTCGTGCAGGATTGAACGGAAGACGACGTTCTTGCGGTTTCCCAGGGCGCATACGCTCGTGGTGCCGGGCGCATCCGAGCCGGAGCCCCATGGCAGCTCGATCCCGCGGTCGGCCAACACCGCCGCGACCCCTTCGTAGCGGGGCCGGCCGTCGACCAGGGCAAAGTAGTCGTCCTCGGTGTAGGGTTTCTCGATCCCGGCCTCGGCGAAGAACCCTTCGAAAAGCTGGGTCCAGGCGTCCCGGTGGACCTCTGCGGTGGGGGTCAGCACCCCGTCGAGGTCAAAAAGCACGGCCTTGAAATCGCGGCGCCGATAGGTGGCGCTGGCGGGGAGGGCTTCACGCATGGTGTTGAATTCCCATCTCTGTCTCGCGGCGGCTCCCGGACCCGCGGAACATCGCGGGCGTTCGGGTGCGGAACCGCCTCAACGGCTTTTCCCGCGGCCACGCATCGGGGGGCATACGTGCGCCCCCGTGTCGCGCCGGCGGGCCCTGCACTGCCCAGCCTAGTCACCGATCAACTCGCGCGTGAAGCGGGCAGGGCAATTAGGACGTGTCGAACCCGCCGCGCGCGCCGCGGGTTGCCCGCTTCCGCAGGGCACGGCGGCCCCGCCGCGACCGGCATCGTGCGGGACTTGGGTTGGACAAAGCCGGCACCGCGGCGTTTCGGTCCAAAACTTCTAGTCAATTCGCAATTGTTACGCAGGTTTTATGCTCCCAACCCTTGAAAACCACCCTCCGGCTCTACAAGATGAGCAGTAGAAGAGCCTCGAAACCTTCATGACTGCGGGGCGCTTTACCTTCACGGGGGACTTCACGGTGATTCTGCCGGGTCGGGACGCATGTCTCGCCCGCAGGTGCCGCCGCGGAGCTCGCGGCCGGTGGATCAAGCCCTTCCCCGTCCCAATATGTAGCGGGCGGCGAATGCCGCCCGACCGAGCAGGAGGAATGATGAAAACATCACGACGGGGAAAGGCGTACGCCTCTCTGGCGTCCCTTGGCGTAGCGGCCCTGGTTCTCACCAGCTGCGGCGGGGGCCCGGGCGCACCGGAAACCAGTCCGGCCGGCACCGGGGGCACCACGGCGGCCGGCAAGGCGGAGGTCACCTTGTACGGCACCATCGCCGACGCCGAGGCCAAGTTGCTCGAGCAGTCCTGGGCCGATTGGTCCAAGGAAAACAACATCAAGATCAAATACGAGTCGTCCAAGGAATTTGAGACCCAGATCGCCGTGCGCGCCCAGGGTGGCAACGCCCCGGACCTGGCGATCTTCCCGCAGCCGGGGCTGTTGGCCGACCTGGCCACCCGAGGCTTCCTCAAGCCGGCATCCGAGGGCGTCAAGGCGAACGTCGCCTCGGGCTGGTCCGAGGACTGGGCCAACTACGGAACCGTCGACGGAACCCTGTACGGGGCGCCGCTGATGGCCAGTGTCAAGGGCTGGGTCTGGTATTCACCGGCCGAGTTCAAGGAAAAAGGCTGGGAGGTCCCCACCACCTGGCAGGGCTTGTTGGATTTGACCGCGCAGATCGAGAAGGACAAGGGCGAGGCGCCTTGGTGCGCCGGCTTCGGCTCGGGCGATGCCACCGGCTGGCCCGGAACCGACTGGGTCGAGGACCTGGTGCTGCGCCAGTCCGGCAAGGACGTATACGACCAGTGGGTGGCCAACGAGGTGAAGTTCACCGATCCGCAGATCAAGTCCGCACTCGATGAGGTCGGAAAGATCCTGAAGAACAAGAAGTACGTCAACGCCGGCTACGGCGACGTCTCCTCGATCAACGCGACGGCATTCGGCGACCTGGCGGACGTGATGGTCAGCGGCGACTGCTCGCTGACGCACCAGGCGTCCTTCTTCAGCGGATTCATCACCGACGCCGGCGGCGAGGTCGGACCGGATGCCGATGTCTGGGGCTTCGTCACCCCGTCCATCGACGGGACGGGCAACGCCGTCACCGGCGGCGGCGAGATCGTCGGCGCCTTCAACGACGACCCGTCGGTGGTGAAGGTGCAGGAGTACCTCTCCAGCCCCGATTGGGCCAACTCCCGGGTGAAGCTGGGCGGGGTGCTCTCGGCCAACAAGGGACTGGACCCGGCGAACGCCGCGGACCCGCTGCTTGAGGAAGCGGTGAAGATCCTGCAGGACCCGGCGACGACGTTCCGCTTTGACGCCTCCGACCTGATGCCCGGTTCCGTGGGCACCGGCACCTTCTTCAAGGGCATGGTCGACTGGATCAACGGCTCGGATTCCGAGACGGTGCTCAGCCAGATCGAGAACGGCTGGCCCTCGAGCTAGTCGGCACGCGGAGCCGGGTCCGGGCGGGTTAAAACCCCCGTGCCGGACCCGGCTCCACCGTCGCAAGTGTTTCCCGCCCCCGCCTCCCGTGCCGGGGCCCCCCCCCCCGGGGGGGGGGCCCGGCCGGGGGG
>NZ_JBIXLN010000039.1:0-47457 GCF_045798555.1 Paeniglutamicibacter sp. MACA_103
TCCTGAACGCCTCAAGGGCCGCGTCGAGGGCGGGCAGGGTGCCGGGGTTCGCCGTGAGCGCGGCGGCGGCTGCCGCCTCGGATTCAAGACCCATCCGGAATTCGAGCAACTGCCGGCGTTCGGCGAGGGTCCGCGGGACCCTCGCCTGCGCACCGGTTTCCGAAGCCGGGGGAGTGAGGGCAAAACTGCCGGCACCGCGGCGCGTGTGGACCAATCCTTCGGCCTGTAGCCGGGTCAGCGCCTCGCGCACCACAGTGCGGGAGACTCCGTGCTCGGCGATCAAGGCGTTCTCGCTCGGGAGCTTCTCGCCCGGGGCGATGAGTCCGGAGCTGATCTGCTCGCGCAGATGTTCAACCAGTCCGGTCGTCAGATTGGGTTTCATGGAAAGAATCGTTTCACGCGCGCCGCGGCCGGGAGCTTAGGCGCGGCCGAACTCGACGGTGTCGGTCGTCCAGGCGCGGGCCTGGTCGCTGAAGGTGAAGCCGAGTCCCGGGCGGTTCGGGACGATCATGCGGCCGTCCTTGGTTTCGAGGCGTTCGTTGAACAGCGGGTCGAGCCAGTCGAAGTGTTCCACCCAGGGTTCGCGCGGGTAGGCGGCGGCGAGGTGTAGGTGGATTTCCATGGCGAAGTGCGGTGCCAAATCCAGGCCCGCCTGGTCCGCGAGCGTGGCCAGGCGCAGGAACTGGGTGATGCCGCCGATGCGCGGGGCGTCGGGCTGGATGATGTCGCAGGCGCGTGTGGCAATCAGGCGCTCGTGCTCGGCCACGGAGGCCAGCATCTCGCCGGTGGCGATCGGGGTGTCCAGGGCGGCGGCAAGTGCCGCATGGCCCTCGGCGTCGTAGGCATCGAGCGGCTCCTCGATCCAGACCAGGTCGAACTCCTCGAGCTTGCGGCCCATGCGCAGCGCGGTGGCGCGGTCCCACTGCTGGTTGGCGTCCACCATCATCGGCACATCCGGGCCGATATGTTCGCGCACCGCGGCGACGCGGCGCAGGTCCTCGGCGGAATCGGGCAGGCCGACCTTGATCTTGATGCCGCCGATCCCTTCCTCGATGGACTGGCTGGCGCGGTCCTTGACCTCGGCGATGGAGGCATTGAGGAAGCCGCCGGAGGTGTTGTAGGTGCGCACCGAGTCGCGGTGCGAGCCGAGGAACTTGGCCAGCGGCAGGCCCGCGCGCTTGGACTTCAGGTCGTACAGGGCGATGTCGAGGGCGGCGAGTGCCTGGGTGGCGACACCGGATCGTCCCACCGAGGCGCCGGCCCACAAGAGCTTGGTGTAGAGCTTGGCGATGTCGTTGGGGTCCTCGCCGATCATGGTCTCGGCGACTTCCTTGGCGTGGGCGAACTGGGCCGGTCCGCCGGCGCGCTTCGAGTAGGAGAACCCCAGGCCTTCATGGCCCTGCTCTGTCTTGATCTCGGCGAAGAGGAAGATGACCTCGGTCATGGGCTTCTGGCGCCCGGTGAAGACCTTGGCGTCGGAGATCGGGGTGGCCAGGGGCAACCGGGCGGTGGAAAGCTTGACGTGGCGAATGGCGTCGGGGGTGTAGCTCATGGCGGGTCTGTGCTCCTGGGAAGGGAATGGCCGGACTGTGTCGGCGAACACTACTTATCGTATAAGTTGATAACTTATTACACAAGTAGTTTGGGGGAAGTTTTCCAGACTGAATTCATCTAGAGGTGCATCCAGGCCCGCGGAGGGAACACGCTTGTGGCCCGCTCGGAGAACCGAGCGGGCCACATCCATTTGGGCGTGCCTAGGAGACGGGGGTGACGAGCTCTCCCGATTCCACGAAGCTGCGAAGGTTGTCCAACGTCAGGGTCGCCATGTCTGCGCGCGTCTCGTGCGTGCCGCTGCCCAGGTGTGGCAGCAGGACGACGTTCTCGAGGGCGAAGAGCTCCTCGGGAACGTGCGGCTCGCTGGCGAACACGTCCAGCCCGGCGCCCGCGATGCCGCCGTTCTGCAGGGCCGAAACCAAGGCCTGTTCGTCAACGACGCTGCCGCGGGCAATGTTGATCAGGAAGCCCTTCGGGCCGATCGCCTCCAGCACCGTTGCATCGACCAGCCCAGCGGAGGCGGGCCCGCCGGCCGCCGCGACGACCAGCACGTCGGTGGCTTCGGCGAGGGAGGCAGCCGACGGGTGGTACGTGAAGGGGCTGGCCGCGATTTCCGAGCGGTTGTGATAGTGGATTTCGCAGCCGAAGGCTGCGAGTCGCTTGGCGATCGCCGCTCCGATGCGGCCCAGGCCCAGGATGCCCACGCGCTTGCCGCTGGCGCGGGTGGCCAGCGGGAAGTTCACGCCCGTGGCCCAGGTGCCGGCGCGCACGAAGCGCTCGGCGGCGCTCAGTGAACGCAGGGTGTCGAGGTAGAGGCCCAGCGCGGTGTCGGCAACGCAATCGGTGAGGACGTCCGGGGTGTTGCTGATCGGGATGCCGCGCTCGGTGGCCTGGGCGACGTCGGAGGCGTCGTAACCAACCCCGAAGTTCACGATGGCCTCGAGGTTCGGCAGGCGCTTCATGAGGTCGGTGTCGACGCCGATCTTTCCGGAGCACACCGCGACGCGAATCGACTCGCCGTGCTCGTTCAGAAACTCCTCGCGCGACTCACCGGCCTCGGGGAGGACCAAGGAAGCGTAGTCGTCGAGCAGTGCCTTCGCGACCGTGGGGTTGACCGGGCCAACGCGCACGATGGCGTTTCCGGAGATGGGGCTGTGGTCGCTCCGCGTGGAGGCGCTGGTATCTGTTGACATACCTGCATCTTAGGAACGCCCATGCATGCGCGTCCAACACGGAGAATGCATGGATCAATACCGTTGAGGCATTGACGGCCGCTCAGCCGCCAGATGTAGCGGGAGTCACATTCGCCGTCCCCGCGGGTTTGGTCCAAGCCATCCCAAAACCGCGTGTTCATGCGGAAGCAGGGCCTTGACGCGCTTTGCTTCCGCCGTCAAAGCTATGGGGACACGACCGGCAGATCCCCTCGCATTGGTCGTTCACACTCGTCCAATTCGCTCACCGCAGAGGAAACACCGATGTTTTTTTCCAGCAAGGCAACGACCCCCGTGACACGCACCCGTCGACTCTCCCTGGCCGTGGCCGCCGGCGCCCTTCTGGGCGTCACGGCACTGTCCGGCTGCTCCGTGGCCAACTCCTCGGGGGCCACCGGTTCCTCCGCAGCCGGAGCACCTGCCGCCGGTGACACCCTGCGCGTGGTCCTGCAGCAGGAACCGCCGACGCTGGAGGCCTGCGAATCGAACCTCACCAGCACCGGCGTCGTTGTCCGGTCGACCATCACCGAACCGCTGATCGAACGCAACCCCACCACCGGTGAACTCGAGCCCAAGCTGGCCACCGAATGGACCAGCACGGACGACACCAAGTGGACCCTGAAGCTGCGCGAGGGCGTGAAGTTCCACGACGGCTCCGAGTTCACCGCCGAGGACGCCGCGGCGACCATTGACCGCGCCGTCAACGGCAAGCTCGGCTGCAACGTCGAGGGCTACGTCTTCGGCGACGACGACCTGAAGCTCAAGGTCATCGACGCCACGACCCTTGAGGTCACCGCGCCCAAGGCCGATCCCATCCTGCCGCTGCGCCTCTCCTTCCTGGAGGTCGTACCCTCCGAAACCTCGGCCACCGAGAAGGTGCGCGAACCGATCGGCACCGGACCCTACAAGCTCGAGAAGTGGGAAGCCGGCCAGAGCATCAGCGCCTCGGCCTTTGCCGACTACTGGGGTGAGGCTCCCGCCTTCGAAAAGGCCAACTACCAGTGGAGGAGCGAGGGCAGCGTCCGCGCCGCCATGATCACCTCCGGCGAGGCAGACATCGCCACCGGCCTGAGCCCGGAAGACAACATCGGGGACCTGGGCGTTTCCTACCCCAACAACGAGACCGTCGCGCTGCGCATGCACGCCGACAAGGCTCCCTTCACCGACATCAAGGTCCGCCAGGCCGTGAACTACGCCATCGACAAGGAAGCCATCGTGGCCTCGCTCTACGGCGGACGCGACAAGGCCGCGGCCCAGCTGGTGCCCGAGGGCGTCGTGGGGCACAGCGACTCGCTGCCGGTCTGGCCCTACGACCCGGAAAAGGCCAAGGCACTGGTCGAGGAAGCCAAGGCCGCAGGCGTTGACACCTCGGCCCAGATCAGCCTGGTCGTGCGCTCCGCTCAGTTCCCCAAGATCGAGGAATTGGGCCAGGTCATCCAGGAACAGCTGACCCAGGCCGGACTGAACGTGAAGCTGAAGATGCTCGAGACCAGCCAGCACCTGACCTACCAGGTCCGCCCGTTCCCAACGGATGATGAGGGCGCGATCATGCTGATGACCCAGCACGGCAACCAGGCCGGCGACGCCGCCTTCACCGTCGACCAGTACATGATGACCAAGGGCGCGCAGTCGGCCTTCGGCACCGCAGAGCTCGACAAGCTGATCAAGAAGGCCGACGCCGCCACCGGCGATGACCGCCAGGGCGCCTTCGAGAAGGTCTTCGCCTACCAGAACGACAACGTGGTGCAGTTCGCCCACATCGCCCACCAGACCGGCATGCTCGGTGTGGCAGGCACGGTGGACTACACGCCGAACTCCTCCTCGGGCGACGAACTGCGCCTGGCTGAAGTCACCAAGGGCAAGTAACCCGACCTCCGGCCTTCGCAAGGCATTGGCAATAAAGAATTCGACTGAAAGCAACCTGGATAATGCTCACCTATTTGCGTAAAAGGATTATCTCCTCCGCACTGCCGCTGGTGGTCGTGGTGGTGGGTGTCTTCGCCCTGGCCCGGATGACCGGCAACCCGGCAAGCCTCTACCTGCCACTGAACGCCACCGACGCCATGCGGGCGGACTTCATTGCCAAGAACGGCCTGGACCAGCCCGTCCTTCTCCAGATGGCCGACTACTTCGGTGGTCTCTTGCGATTGGATTTCGGAACCTCGCTGCGTACCGGGGAGGATGCCGCGGCCATGGCGCTGCGCGCCTTCCCGGCCACGCTGCAACTTGCCGCGATGACCATGGTGATCGCCATTGTCCTGGCGATCATCGTGGGCTCCGCGGCGGCACTGAAGCCCAACGGGGTGCTGGACCGCTTCGCGTCTTTCGTCTCCATGGCGGCAGCCTCGATCCCCGATTTCTGGCTGGCCATCGTGGGCATCTGGGTCTTCGCCATCTACCTGGGCTGGCTGCCCACCTCCGGCGTCATGGGCGCCGCGGCCTGGGTGCTGCCCGTGGCGACGCTGGTGATGCGGCCCTTCGGGGCGCTGGTCCAGGTCATCCGCGGGGCCATGGTCACCTCCCTCTCCGAGCCCTATATCAAGCTGGCCCGCTCCAAGGGGGCCACCGAGTACCGCGTGGTCACCGGGCATGCGCTGCGCAACGCGGCGGCTCCGGCCCTGACCGTGGCAGGGGACCTCACGGTCGGGCTGATCAACGGCGCCGTGGTGGTCGAGACGATCTTCGGCTGGCCGGGCATCGGCAAGCTGATGATCGACTCGATCCTGCAACGCGACTTCGCGGTCCTTCAGGCCTGCGTGCTGCTCACGGCCCTGGCGATCTTCGTGTTGAACATCGTGATCGACGTGGGCTACGCGCTGCTGGACCCGCGGGTCCGTCCCACCGCGGGGGCCCGGGCCCGGCGCAAGGCGCGGGCCATCGCACCCGCCAACGACTCCACCACCCCCAGTGATCCCCACGTCCCTGCCGCCGCCGGCGCGAACGTCTAGGAAAGACCATGACACAGACACTGAATGCGCCAATCCAGCGCGAACGCGGGCCCCGGCCCACCAAGGCACGCCTCGGGGGACCGAGCATGTTCCGGATGCTATTGCGCGACAAGTTCGCCTCCGTCGGGGCACTGGTCCTGGCCCTCGTGATCCTCGTGGCCATCTTCGGCCCCGTGCTCATGGGCGAACTTGCCACCAAGCAAAACCTGATGTTCATGAACAAGGCGCCCTTCGACCCGGCCAACGGGTGGGCCTACGTGCTGGGCTCGGACTCGCTGGGCCGCTCGGTGCTCGCCCGCCTGATCGTCGCCACGCGCACGACGCTGATGGTCGCGGTCCCCGCGGTCCTGGTGGCCCTGCTCGTCGGCTCCCTCTGGGGAGTCTGGGCCGGGTACCACCGCGGGCGGCGCGAGAACATCTCGATGCGCATCGCCGACATCATCATGTCCTTCCCCTCGCTGCTGCTGGCCGTCGTGGTCCTCTACGTCTTCAGCCCATCGGTCGCCAACATCGTGCTGATCCTGGCCGTGACCCGCATCCCGATCTACATGCGCACCGCCCGGGCCGAATCCGCCGAACTGCAGTCGCGCACCTTCGTGGATGCTGCCCGGACCTTCGGCACCAAGCCCAACTCGATCATCGCCATGCACGTGATCCCGGTGGTCACCCCGACGCTGCTGACCCTGGCAACGCTGGAATTCTGCTACGTCATGCTCGCCGAATCCTCGCTGTCCTTCCTGGGCATCGGCATCCAGCCCCCCGACGTGAGCTGGGGGCTGATGGTGGCCCAGGGCCGCCAATACCTGCAGACCGCCTGGTGGCTGTCGATCCTGCCCGGTGCGGCCATCGTGATCACCGCCATCGCCGCGAACCTGCTCGCCGCCTGGCTGCGCATCGCCACCGATCCGGCCCAGCGTTGGCGCCTGACGCTCGACAAGCCGGCCAAGAAGGCCCTGAAGCCCGCATCCACGGAGGCAAAGTGATGATGGAAGTACTTGAACCCCAAACCCGCGAGACGGCCACCGCCGAGGCCGTGCTGGCGGTCACCGGACTCGACGTCGACATCCGCACCCCGAAGGGCACCGTGCGCGTTGTCGGCAACGTCAGCTTCACTGCCTACCAGGGCCAGACCCTGGCGCTGCTGGGCGAATCCGGCTGCGGCAAGTCGATGACCGCCAAGGCCATCGCCGGCCTGCTGGACCCGGTCGCCTCCGTCGCCGGGGGAACCGTGGAGCTTGAGGGCAGGGACCTGAACTCGATGAGTCCGCGCCAGCGCCGCGAGGTCGCCGGTCCGGGCCTGGGCATCGTCTTCCAGGACGCGCTGACCGCGCTGAACCCGGTCTACACCGTGGGCGCGCAGCTCGGCGAGGCCTTCCGGATCCACCGCGGCATGAACAAGAAGCAGGCCCGCGCCCAGGCCATCGAGCTGATGCGCCGGGTCGGCATCCCGGAGCCCGAGGTGCGGGTCTCCGCCTACCCCCACCAGTTCTCCGGCGGCATGCGCCAGCGCATCCTCATCGCCATGGCCGTGGCGCTGGGCCCGAAGCTGCTGATCGCCGACGAGCCCACCACAGCACTGGATGTCACGGTGCAGGCGCAGATCATGGCGCTGCTGCGCCGGCTGCGCGAGGAGGAGGACATGGCGGTCGTGCTGATCACCCACGACCTCGCGGTGGTGGCCGAGGAGGCCGACGACGTGTGCATCATGTACGCCGGCAACGTGGTCGAAAGCGGGCCGGTGGCCACGGTGTTTTCCACCCCCACCCACCCCTACACCAAGGGCCTGCTCGAATCCGTGCCCACCCACGCGCAGCGCGGAGACGACCTGTCCTCGATCCCCGGCAGCCCGCCGGAACTCAAGAACATCCCCGCAGGCTGCGTCTACCAGGACCGCTGCCCGATGGCGGCGCAGATCTGCCGGGACAAGCGCCCCGAATTGCGCCAGAGCGGTGAAAACCAGTTCTCCGCCTGCCACTTCTCCGAATCCCTGCGCGATAGCACAGCTCCGGTCGCCGCGCCCGCCGCTTCGAAACTGCCTGAGGACAACCAATGAGCACCAACGACACCCCGACGCCACGGCAAAACGTCCTCGAGGTCCAGGACCTGTCCAAGTCCTTCACCGTTTCCGCCGGCGGCGGATCGCGGAAACTCAAGGCCCTGGACGGGATCAGCCTGTCGGTGGGCAAGGGGGAGACCCTGGGACTGGTGGGCGAATCGGGCTGCGGCAAGTCCACGCTGGCCCGCACCCTGATGATGCTGGAGCAGCCGGACTCCGGCACCGTGCGCTTCGACGGGCAGGACCCGTTCGCGCTCAAGGGCAAGGAGCTGCTGGCCTGGCGCCGGCGCGTGCAGATGGTCTTCCAGGATCCCTTTGCCTCGCTGAATGCGCGCATGAGCGCTGGGCAGATCATCTCCGAGCCCTTCGCCACGCACCGGGACCTGTACCGGGGTTCCGCGGCCCGATCCAAGCGGCTGAACGAGCTGCTGGATCTGGTGGGGCTGCGCAGCACCGACGCATACAAGACGCCGCAGGAGTTCTCCGGCGGCCAGCGACAGCGCATCGGAATCGCCCGTGCCCTGGCCCTTGACCCGGATTTGATCATCCTTGACGAGCCGGTTTCCGCGCTGGACCTCTCGGTGCAGGCGCAGGTGCTGAACCTGCTCAACGAGCTGCAGCAGCAGCTGGGGGTCAGCTACATCTTCATCTCCCACGACCTGTCCGTGGTCCGCCACGTGACCGACCGGGTCGCGGTGATGTACCTGGGACGGATCATCGAATCCGGAGTCACCGAGGACGTCTTTGACCGTCCGCTGCACCCGTACACCGCGGCGCTGATGTCGGCCTCGCCCAAGCTCGACCCGGCCATGCGCCCGGCGAAGCGGATCGTGTTGGCCGGCGAGCTGCCCTCGCCGCTGGATCCGCCCAGCGGCTGCCGGTTCCGCACCCGCTGCTGGAAGGCCGAGGACATTTGCGCCTCGCGCAGGCCCGAGGCCTCCGGCCGGGCAGTCGATGGCACGATCTCTCTGGGGTTTCCCACCATCGGGCCGGCCGAGCGCCTCCACATGGCCGAATGCCACTTCCCGATTTCCAGCCCGGCCGAGGCGGGACTGGTTCCCGCAGGCTGAGCCGCCCGGGCCGGCGCGGGTGCGGGGCCGGGCCCTGCTTGTAGGCTGGGGGGAATCCTGCATTTCGCTTGACCCGGGACGGAAAAACCATGGCCACGTTTCATGAACTCCACCACGGCGATTCGCCGCTGCTGCTGCCCAATGCGTGGGACGTCGGCTCGGCACTGGCCTTTGCCGACGCGGGCTTCCCTGCCATCGGCACTACCAGCTTCGGGATTGCCGCCAGTGCCGGCATTCCCGACGGCCAGGGGTCAAGCAAGGGCGCAACGCTCGCGCTCGCGGCGCAACTTGTCCGCCTGCCCCTCCACGTGACGACCGACATCGAGGACGGCTACTCCGAGGACCCCACCGAGGTCGCCGAGTTCGTCGCCGAACTGGCAGCCCTGGGCGTTGCCGGGGTCAATCTCGAGGACAGCCGCGACGGACACCTCGTGGATCCCGAGACGGCCGGTGCCAAGATCGCCGCCATCAAGCAGCGCAGCCCCGGGGTATTCATCAACGCCCGGGTGGACAACTTCTGGCTCTCCGAGCAGGCCACGGTGGATGCCGTGCTGGAGAGGGCCCGGGCTTATGCAGACGCCGGCGCCGACGGGATCTTTGTCCCCGGGCTGGGGGCCGATGACGACATTCGCGGCATCACCGCCGGAACCCGGCTGCCGGTCAACGTGCTGGCACATCCCACGCTGGGCGTTGCCGAACTGGGGGAGCTGGGGGTGCGGCGCGTGAGTTCCGGATCGCTGCCGTATCGCGCAGCGGTGGACGCCGCCGTGAACGCCGTCAATGCGCTGCGCGACGGCAAGCAGGCGCCCGCCGCGACGCCATATTGGGAGATGCAGTCACGCCTGGAAGCTTTCCAGCTGGACTCCGCCGGCTAAATCCCCGCACGGCCCTACATCATTTTCCGGTTGCCCCACGGTGACGCAGGTGGGTCTGCCGTCGGGCGCGCCTAACAACGCCAAAATCCACCGCTCGGCCGGTTCGCGGGACATTGCGGGACCACGAATGGGCTTTCGCGCTTTCGGGATCGGTCATGCAGCGTAGGCTAGCGTGTCGATGAGGCCCCGGGGTATTTGCGTGGTTTCGGTTTGGAGCGGGAAGCCACTGATACTTGCTGTGACCACATCGCCCGGCGTAGCGCGACCAGGGCATAGAGGAAGCTCGGGCCGGTCTGGGATCACCACCACGGCCGGACGATCCGATCGCCCAGCGTGCAGCATGACGAAAGACGACGTCCACCGCGCTGGCAGTGACGTCGATGGTGAAAAAATTGGTCATCGGGATCAGCGACTTGAAGGGTACCGCACGATCATCAGACCGCCTGCCGGGTCTTGTTCACCCGGTACCACAACTCATCTTCGACGCGGATCTGGCGTTCTCCGAGGGTGCCACGGCTATCGGCCTCAACGGTGTTCCTGATCGTGGGCGGTATGGCCGCGGAGAAAGCCCGAATGAAGTGACTGACCGACAGGAAGGGCCACGGTGCTAGACCATTGTCAGGTGCCGACATGTATTTTTGATGTCCCGGAGGATCACGAATTTTGGAGTGAAACCGACCCCAGGACCTGCATACTATTCAGTTACCGCGACCGCGGTAACTGAAATGGGCCTCACATTCGAAACCCCCTACGCTAATTGAACCCCACTCGCGGGCTCCCCACCTGGAATTTATTGAAAGGCTGCGCCATGATTTCGAAACGTAGTGCTGTGAAGATCGGCACTCTGCTCTGTGCCGCAATGGCACTCTCTGCCTGCGGCGGTGCACCAAGCTCGGACGCTGCTGCAGGATCCAGCGAACCGGTTACCGGTGGTGAGCTTGTCGTTGCATCACTCCCAGCGATGATCGACCCATACGTTACGACCTCGCGGTCGAACTGGATGGTTGCAGCCTCAACGTGTGAGGGCCTCTTCGCCAACGCCGCGAACACCACGGTGGACAACGGGCTTGCCGAAAGCTACGAGTATGACGAACAGACCGGTGTTTACACCATCAAGATTCGTGAAGGCGTCAAATTCCATAGTGGCGGCGAACTGACGGCAGCAGATGTGGTCGCCTCGCTGGAGCGTTATGGCAGCGGGGATGCCGGTGAGCTGTTCAGCTCATTGACCAAGAAAATTTCCGCCGTTGACCCGCTCACCGTTTCCATCTCCACGAATCAACCGACGGGTGCTATCCCAGCGCTGCTGGCAACACCGGACACCGGTGCCTACATCATGTCAGCCGCTTCATTGGAAGCGGCCGGTTCAGGGGACCTGACCTCACTGGATTGCACCGGTCCCTACAAGCTGGACAGCTTCGCCACCGACCAGCAAGCCGTGATCTCGCGTTTTGACGACTACGCCGCACGCAGCGAAAAAGCAGATGGTGCTACCGGGGCCAAGACAGCCTATGCTGACACGATTAAGTTCATCCCCTTTAACGACGCCAATGCCCTGAACCAGGTTCGTACCGGTCAGGCGCACATCGTTCCACAGTTCATGAGCATGGATCAGCTTTCTGTCTATGAGGCGGACCCATCACTGGAACCGGTGGTGAGTGAGGGCGCTGGATTCTCGCTACTGCAGCTGAACAACAAATCCGGTCTTATGGCTGATCTGAAAATGCGACAAGCGGTTTTGAACTCCGTAGATCCAGTAGCGATTGCCACCCAGCAACTTGGCGGGACCGAGTACTTTGCTGATGATTCCAGCCTGTTCCCTAAGGGCTCGCCATGGTATTCGGATGCCGGTGCAGACATTTACAAGAACAGGAGTGTTGATGCCGGTAAGGCCTTGCTTCAAGAGGCAGGATACGACGGCACTCCGGTCCGTGTGCTCTACCGCCCCGACTCCGATGGCTACGGCCCCCTGCTCAAGCAGCAACTGGAAGGCATTGGTTTTGTAGTGGACCTGCAGGCCATGGATGCGGCCACCTTTGGCTCCGCCCGTACTGATCCCTCCAAGTGGGATATCTTCCTTGCCGGCGGTACCGCCTATTCGGACCCGCTGACAGTAGTGTTCCTCAACGACGATTTCCCGGGATGGTGGGCCACGGATGAAAAGAAGTCGTTGATGGCTGATGTCACTGCGGGCAAAAACATCGAAGCCCGTTTGCCTGCCTGGAATGAAATGCAGCAGCTGATCTGGGACGAGTTGCCATTTGTTAAGCTCGGGCACGAACCGCGGTTGAGCGTAATCGGAGCCAGTATCGGTGGATTTGAACCAACGCAAGGAACTGTGCGCGGCTTCTACAACGTATGGATCGGCAACTAAGCACACACGAGGGTGTGAGCGGGTGGTTCCGTCTCCGTGTGATTCATGATGACGGGACCACCCACAGCCTGCGCAGGAAATCTCGTTGTTGATCGTTCGCAGATAAGAAGAGAAACATGAAACCAACATTAAAGACCCTGCTAAGGGACCCTTCCGCTATGACGGGTGCAGCCATTATTTTGCTGGTGGCCTGCCTAGCCCTGTTAGCGCCAGTTCTTGGTGGCGACCCAAATTTTGTTGACCCGATAAACCGGTTGAAAGCACCCCAGGCGGCATTTCCGCTTGGTACTGATGACCAGGGCCGTGACATGTGGACCATGCTGCTCTTTGGTGCCCAAACTGCCCTCGGAATCTCCGCGCTTTGCACGGTCTTGGCGGTCGTCATCGGTTACCTGATCGGAATTATTTGCGGTTACTTCCCCAAAATTGATGCGGTGGTCATGCGCATCATCGATGGCATGATGTCATTCCCAAATATCATTTTGGTCATGAGCTTGGTCGGCGTTCTTGGCAGGGGTGTTGGACCAGTCGTTTTCGGACTAACAGTGGTCTTGATTCCGCCGATTGCGCGCGTGGTTCGTTCGGCATCACTCAGTGTGAAATCAACTGCCATGGTCGAATCCGCCAGGGCCATGGGTGCCAAAGACTCATGGATTCTTTCCAAATACGTTGCCCCCGAAGCCGTCTCCGTCCTGATCGTTCAAGCAACAATGGGCTTCGCTGCAACCGTGCTCTCCATTGCCGCGCTGAGCTTCTTAGGCATCGGAATCCCACCCGAAGTACCGAGCTGGGGTGCCAGCCTCTCGGCCGCGCAAAAATACATCGCTGTTGCCTGGTGGATTGGCGTATTCCCCGGTGCGGCCATTCTGATTACGGTACTGGGCCTCATTCTCCTAGGTGATGGGCTGCGAGACTCCATGGATCCTCGAGCACGCCGCATCGCGGGCCTCGCAAAACTCAAGACACTTGCCAAGGTCACGTCAAAGGAAGGACAGCACTAATGCTCAATTACATTCTCAAGCGCCTATTGGCGTTGCTGCCAACCATCGCCGTGCCCATGGTTCTGCTCTTCGTATTGCTGCGGCTGACTCCCGGAGACCCCGCCGCGGTCATCCTTGGCGAAGAAGCCACTGCTACTGATATTGAAAAGCTTCGAGAAGAGATGGGACTCAACGAGCCCATCATCCTTCAATTCATTGTCTGGCTCGGACGTATGGTGCGCTTTGATTTCGGGGACTCGATATTTCTCCGGACCCCGGTGAGCGAGCTAGTCCTTGCTGCAGCCACAGTGACCGCCCAACTTGCCGTTCTGGCATTGATTGTTGCCGTCTTGCTTGGCCCGCTTCTGGGAGCGATTGCGGCATCAACCACATCAAAAACTGCGGATAAGGCCATGGTTGTTGGTTCGGCGGTCGGCATCGCCATGCCGACGTTCTGGCTGGCCATCTTGATGGTCTTGGTGTTCGGTGTGATCTTACGTTGGTTCCCCGTCGCCGGCTACGTGGCTCCAACGGAAAACTTCGTTCAGTTTCTCTCCTTCATGGCGATGCCGGCCCTGGCGCTGGGTGTCCTGGAAGCGGCCACACTTTTCAGGTATTCACGCAATGGCGTCTTGGATGCGAAGTTCCAGCCTTTCGTCAATACCGCACGTGCCCAGGGCATTGGCGAGAAGACCATTACTGGGAAGTATGTGTTCCGCGCGGCGCTGGTACCGGTCGTTACGGTGGTTGGGCTTTCCATGGCTTCATTGCTCGGAGGTGCAGTAGTTACCGAAAACGTCTTCTCGCTTCCGGGATTGGGCAAGCTCCTGCTCACAGCCGTAGATCGCCGTGACTACCCGCTCATTGAAGGATGCATTTTTCTCATTGCCATCATTTTTGTGTTGGTGAACCTCTTAGTGGATGTGGTCTGCGCACTGATCGATCCGCGTATCCGTTTAGACAGCAAGGACTAGCGCCATGAGCGTAGGCGAAAAAGTGTTACTTGAAGTTTGCGACCTGAACGTCGACATCCTCAAGCCAGAAGGTCCCAGCAGAGTCGTGCATTCGCTGAGCTTCTCGCTTGAAGCGGGGAAGACACTGGGCGTTGTCGGCGAATCCGGATCCGGAAAATCCATGACTGCCACTGCGATCATGGGGATATTGCCGGATGTAGCGGTTGCTTCGGGAAAAATCCTGTACAAGGGCAAAAATCTGCTCACCGCGACTCATGCAGAACGGCGCAAACTAAGCGGTTCCGAGATCGGCTTCATTTTCCAAGAGCCAATGAGTGCGCTGCACCCGACGATGACTATTGGCGAGCAAATGATTCGTCCCATGCGTATGCACTTGGGCCTAAGCAAAAAACAGGCACATAATCGCGCCAGTGAGCTGCTGGATCTCGTGGGGATTCCGCCAAGGCGAGGTGTACTGGGATCCTATGTTCACCAGCTCTCCGGGGGTATGCGACAACGCGTCATGATCGCCATGAGTATTTCTTGCAACCCGGCCCTGCTGCTTGCGGATGAACCGACAACCGCCCTGGACGCCACTATACAAAAACAGATCCTGGAACTGTTGCTCAAATTGCGTGATGATCTCGATCTGGCATTGATCCTGATCAGTCACGACCTTGGTTTGGTTTCGCAATATACCGACGACGTAGTTGTCATGCTGGATGGCTACGAAATGGAGCAGGGCGCTACCGAAGAAGTCATTGCCAATCCGAGATCTGGTTACACCCTCGGCCTTTTGGAAGCGGCGCCTCGGCTGGGCCGGCAACCACATCGACTTCCGGTGATCGATAAGTCCATCTATTCAAAGGTGACGCTATGAAAACGGATCAGCTCGAGACCCAAAACGACCTCGTCTTGGAGCTTACCAACGTAAGCAAAGAGTTCAAGCTTGGCGGCATGTTCAAGCGTTCCAAACACGTCGCCGTAGACAACGCCTCGCTTTCGGTCAAACGAAATCAAGTCGTGGGGCTGGTCGGGGAATCCGGATCCGGAAAGTCCACCCTGGGTCGGATCTCGATTGGTCTCATCAAGCCGACCTCTGGGTCCGTCCGTGTTCTGGGCCAAGACATTTTTGCCTTGGGCAAAGAAGATCTGCGTTTGTACCGCCGCAAGATGCAGATGATCTTTCAGGATTCATCAAATTCGCTGAATCCGCGGATGAGTTTGCAGGAGCTCATTGAAGAACCGATGCGCGTACAGAATCTATATTCTGCCGAGGAACGCCGCATACGGGCTCGAGCCCTTGCAGATGAAGTGCAGCTGGCCGAGGGCTGGTTGGGACGCTACGCGCATGAGTTCTCGGGTGGCCAGCGGCAACGTATATCCATAGCACGCGGTTTGGCACTTGAACCGGAACTTATCGTTGCTGACGAGCCGGTTTCCGCGCTGGATGTTTCGGTTCAGGCACGCGTCTTGAATCTGCTCAAGGACATCCAAGAATCGCGGAACCTCTCGATGATCTTCGTGAGCCACGATATGGCCGTCGTGGAATTCATGAGTGACCAGGTAGCGGTGCTTTACAACGGGAAAATTATGGAAAACGGGTCAGCGGAAGATGTTTTCGCTAACCCGAAAAGCGCATACACGCGTACATTGCTGGACTCTTCGCCCAGTCTCTAGCGCGCTCACTCGCTGGCATTTGGCTTCAAAACAGGAGATATAGAACATGACCACCTCACAGACCCTAGTCCCGTGCGCCCAAATTTCGGGTCCGATCCCGGAAATCGAGGGAAATCGAGCCGTTGTGCTCGAACCCTACGGAACAGAACGAATGCCCGCATATGGATACATCCAGGAAGAATATTTTGTTTCGGGTAACGCAGCCGAGGCACCATTTCTAACACGCATTTTGGTTCGACGGCCTGAAGACATGGATAAATTCAATGGTCGAACGCTCACGGAGGTAAGCCATATCTGGGGGGGGACCTCGGTCTGGCGCGCCTACAACCGTGCACTGATGCGTGATGGGTATATGTGGATAGAAATAGACTCGCAGGCTCCTTCGGCGCTGGACCTGATCCAGGGCGGCAATCCCCAACGGTATCGAGACATGGAGTTTACGGCGGGGGAGTTGGCAAGCGACTTCGCAGGATCGATTCCCTTCACAGAGAACCCAAGCCCCGAGCTTCTTGCTGACCAATACGATGCGTTCAAGGAACGATGGTGGAAGGCGACACCCCAATCGTTTGAAATCATTGCACAGGTCGCGCACGCACTTCGTGGAGGGCTGCCGGGAATCAGGAATTCGGAAGTCAAGACCTTACTCTTCGCCGGAATATCCCAGACCGGCGGGGTCGTTCGTCGCTTTATCGAGCAGCACCACGATGCCATGCGTCGGGCGGATGGAGGGCCCCTCTTTGACGGATACCTGCCCGGAGCCTCAGGCGGTGAAGCGCTACCGGATATAGACGTTCCGGTGATTGAAGTATTGGGTGAAGCAGAATTTCAGTCTGTTCGCTGGGATTGCGGGGTATCTGGGCAAGTCCGTGGGTTAAGCCACCGCCGAGACGATTCCGAAACATTCCGCCTTTACGAGATCGCGGGGATGGCACACCGGGAAACGCGCCATATGAGTCAGAAGGATATGCTTCGACTCAAGGATTGCCCACTGCCTCCCGGAGCACACTGGTCGACCTTCCCGAATTCCCATATTTACGCAGCACTACTGGGACTGCTTGCAGATTGGGCGGAAGGAAGGCGTGTGCCTCCACCCTCACAATTACTTGAAACCGAGGGAAACACCGATACCATCTTGCGTGACCAGTGGGGCAACGCTCGTGGAGGTGTAAGAAGCACTTACACCGATGCGCCGACGTCGACCTTGGTAGCTGCGACGCCCATGGGTCGCCCTTCGTGGTACCACGGCAATGAGACACCGTTTGGTGTACAGCAGTTGCAAGAGATCTATGGCGATCCTGATAGTTATCGTCGTGTCCTTGCTCGAGTTATTGATCGGCTGATGTTGCAGGGATTTTTGCACCGTGTCGATGCGGAGGAGCTGCGCCTATCTGCGGAAAAACTGCACTTCTAAACGCGGTTGTTTCCTCGGTTTTGGGACGCTCCTCATCACTACCCGAGGTCGGCTAGGCTCTTCTCATGCCGATCATCTTTGACCTGACCGACGTCGAACCGACGAATGTTACTGTCAGGGTCTCAGAGATGGCCGAGATGATGGCCATGCTCCACTGCATTGCAGAGCCTGGCCATCATCTTGAACTGTCAAGAGAACTCAAAGCGATTGATGCCGAAATGTCCGCTCAGTTGAGACGGACCATGCGATCGTTCTCACCGCTGTGGGCGCGATTCAGATTCCGCGCATTAATGCCACTGAACACCAGCGCCTACCAAAGCTTCGATTCGGAGCTGGCAACCGTCGCAGCTTTGCCTCTCGAAGCATTTGTGCAAATGAGCGTTCAAGCGATCATCGGTGGTCGATCCGACCGTACCTTGGATATCATGAACGACAGCAGCGACCGTGCCGATTTTCTAGAGATCTGCCGGACACGGAGTGAAGAGCGCGAAGAACTAGGGGCTCGATTGGCTCGCGATCCCGAGCTCTTCCGTCAGGTCCTGATTGCGTTTCTGCGAACTTTCCATGACACGTGCTTTGGTGCACGATGGGAATCGGGTTCTGCTCGGCTTAAAGCCAGCGAAGTTGAAGTCCAACGAAGGCTGTCCGGGGGATCCGCTTCGACGGTGCTGGCCTCTTTGACTCCAGGCGCACATTTCTTCCCACAGACGTCTCAGGTAGCTTATGACAAACTGCAGAATGCCTTCGTCAATGGCAGTGGCCGCAAATTCGTCCTTGTCCCAAGTGTCCTGACGAAGCCTCACGTGGTTGTGAAGTACGACGACGAGTACGCGGGCTACGATATCCCCATCATTGTGCAATTCCCGATCTCTGACATGGGAGCCGTCAACAGAAGCATCCACGAAATCCAAAATCAAATGGCAGTCCTGGCCGATAGCGCCCGTTTGGAGCTGTGCCGGCACCTCGTTAACGAATATTGCACCACCAGTGATCTATCCAGACGACTGAGCATCGGAGCTCCGCAGGTATCGCGCCATCTCCGGAAACTCAGAGAAGCAGAACTTCTTGAATCGATACGGGATGGCAAAATGGTCAAGCATCGTCTTCGAATGAATGTCGTCTATTCCATTGGCTATGAATTTTTGACCCGAATCGTGAAGTAAACCAAAACATTGAAAAACGTTGAAGGGGTGCCAGATTGAGGTCCGGTCATTGTGTGGCTGGGACACCGCCAGGCGGCATCTGGAGTATATCCGCACGGAAATCTGCGAATCTCGATCAAACCGGGGCGGCTTACTCAAAAGTGCGAAACTCCACCATAATGCACTCATGAGCAAATCCTTCACGCTGGTACAGCTGCGCTACTTCGGAGCGGTGGCCCGGCTGGAGAACATGACAGCGGCGGCGGCCGAACTGAACGTCACCCAGTCCACGCTCTCCTCGGCCATCGCCCGGCTCGAGGAGGAATTCGGGGCGTCCCTGTTCACCCGGCTTTCCAGCAAGGGACTGCGGCTGACCCCGTCCGGCAAACGCCTGCTGCTGGGATCCCAGGCCTTCCTCGAGGAGGCCGAGCTGCTCTACCAAGCTGTCCGCGACGAAGGCGAGGCGCTCGCCGGGGAATTGGTGGTGGGCATGTACTCGCCGTTGGCGCCGTTCAAGGCCCCGGTGATCCTGCAGGAATTCGAGGCGGCGCACCCCCACGTGAAGGTCAGTTTCCACGAGGGGGACCAGGAGTCGCTGCGCCAGGCATTGCTTGACGGGGTCTGCGAGCTGGCGCTGATGTACGACCAAGGCGTCGGGGCAGAATTCGACCGTCTGGTCCTGGAACGGATCCCGCCGCATGTGCTGGTGCCGGCCGGCCACCCGCGGGCCGCCACCCCGCAAACCCCGGTCAGCCTGCGGGACTTCGCCGACGAGCCGTTGATCCTGCTGGATGCGAAACACACCAGGGAGTACTACCTGGACATGTTCAGCCAGCTCGGGGTCCGTCCCTCCATCCGGCACGTGGTCTCCGGCTACGAGACGGTGCGCTCCTTTGTTGCCCGCGGACACGGGTATTCGCTGTTGAACCAGCGGCTGAGCAACGAACTGACCTATGCCGGCGGTTCCGTGGTGCCCCTGGACATCATCGAGGACCTGCCACCGATAGAGATGTCGCTGGTCCGTCCCATTGGGGCCAAGCCGACACGCAAGTCGCTGGCGTTCGAACAGATTTGCATCGGTCTGTACGGCTCGAAAGCCGGGGTGGGACCCTCCGCGTGAAGGCCTTCCAATCGATTTGGTCGATGGGGCTAACCGAAATTATCCGTTAGACCTATGTGACGGCAATCACCAGAATGGTTCCAAGGGTAGACATCAATAGCCGCCGTTCGGCCACGAGGCCTCACGGACCGCACATTCAGGAGCGTCGATGAAGACCGAGATCCAATCCCAGGAACCACAGGCAGTGCTTCAACAGGAGCGCAAGGCCGCCAACGGCATGCAAAAGCGCGTGCTCGCCGGCGGCAGCATCGGCCAGTTCATCGAATTCTACGACTTCACCCTCTATGGGCTCTCCGCGGTGGTTCTCTCCCAGCTCTTCTTCCCGGGCACCAGTGCGCTGGCCGGGCTCCTGGCCACCTTCGCGACCTTCGGCGTCGCCTTCCTGGTCCGCCCGCTGGGCGGGTTGTTCTTCGGGGCGCTGGGGGACAAGATCGGGCGCCGCAAGGTCCTGTTCATCACGCTGCTGTCCATCGGCGGGGCCACTGCGCTGATCGGCCTGTTGCCCACCCATGCGGCCATCGGTGCCGCTGCCCCGATACTGCTCGTGCTCTGCCGCATGGTGCAGGGCTTCTCCGCCGGCGGCGAATCGGTCGGGGCCCCGGCCTTCGTCTTCGAACACGCCCCGATCAACAAGCGCGGCTTCTGGCTGAACATCACCCTGGCTGCCACCGCTCTTCCCTCGGTCTTCGGCGGCACGCTGATCCTGGTGCTCTCCAGTTCCATGTCCTCCGAGTCGTTCATGTCCTGGGGCTGGCGCATCCCGTTCCTCCTGGCCCTGCCCATGGCCTTCTTCGGACTGTGGATCCGCTCCAAGACCGAGGAATCGGAGGCCTTCAAGGCCGTGCTGGCCAAGGAAAAGACCAAGGAATACAGCCCCCTGCGCGAGGCCTTCGCGGAGAACAAAGTCCGCATGCTGCAGGTCATCTTCGTGATGGGGCTGACCGCCATGGGCTTCTACTTCCTCTCGGGCTACTTCGTCTCCTACGTCCAGGTCACCGGCAACCTCAGCCGAGACCAATCACTGCTGGCCAACGCCACGGCCATGCTCTTCTACGCGCTCCTGTTGCCCGTCGGCGGCATCATCGGGGACCGCGTGGGCCGCAAGCCGATGCTGATCGCCGGCTCCGCGGCGCTTGCGCTGCTGTCCATCCCGTGCTTCATGCTGGTCACTTCCGGCTCGCTGCCGCTGGCCATCGCCGGACAGCTGCTGTTCGTGGTCCCGATGTGCATCTACGGCGGAGGCTGCTACACGTTCTTCGTCGAAATCTTCACCACCCGCACCCGCTTCACCTCGGCGGCCATCAGCTACAACGTCGGCTACGCGATCTTCGGTGGATCCGCC
Organism: Paeniglutamicibacter sp. MACA_103; assembly: GCF_045798555.1. Taxonomy (NCBI): domain Bacteria; kingdom Bacillati; phylum Actinomycetota; class Actinomycetes; order Micrococcales; family Micrococcaceae; genus Paeniglutamicibacter; species Paeniglutamicibacter sp. MACA_103. The sequence goes on from NZ_JBIXLN010000039.1 coordinate 20,717, forward strand.
CCCTTCGTCGGGACCTTCCTGGTTTCCCAGTCCGGGCTGAGCGCGGCGCCGGGCTACTACATGGCCGGTGCCGCCGTCATCGTGTTCCTGCTGCTGACCCTCACCAAGGTCCCGGAGACGCACCACCGCGTCGGCTGACCCACCCTTGACCTTCAACTGAACCAGCGAACCACCGCAAGGAGCACCCCCATGAGCGATGCAACATTCCTGACCGATTTCCACCACGTCGCCGGAATCGGGGCGACCGACAACAACGGCGTCGAGCGCCAGGCCGCCACCGATGCGGACAAGGCCACCCGCGACTGGTTTGCCGCCTTCGCCAAGAAACGGAACTGGGAGGTGCGCGTCGACGGGATAGGGAACATGTTCGCCCTTGTCGAGATGGTCCCCGGTGCGCCCTACATCCTGCTGGGTTCGCACCTGGATTCCCAGCCGCTGGGAGGACGCTTCGACGGAGCCTACGGTGTACTGGCCGGGCTGCATGCCGCCGAACGCGTGGCCGATTCCCTGGCCGCGACGGGCACCGCCCCGGTGTTCAACCTGGCGGTGGTGAACTGGTTCAACGAGGAGGGCGGGCGCTTCGCCCCCTCCATCATGGGCTCCTCGGTCTTCGCCGGGCTGATGGACCAGGAAAAAATGCTCGCCGTGAAGGACCTCTCCGGCACCACCGTAGCGCAGGCCCTGGAAGCCATCGGCTACCTGGGCACCGACGAACGCCCGGAGCTGGCCGGCTATGCGGAGATCCACATCGAGCAGGGCAGGATCCTGGAGCGCGAGGGCATCACCCTGGGCGCCGTGGACTACTCCTGGTACACCCAGAAGCTGGACATCGAGGTGCTCGGCGAACAGTCGCACACCGGCGCCACCGCGATGGCCGACCGCCACGACGCACTGGTGGCCGCCTCCAAGGTGGTGCTGCTGGTCCACGACGTTACGCAAAAGTTCGCCGAGGAAGCGCTGGTGTCCTCGGTCGGCCAGCTGACCCTGGAACCGAACTCGCCGATCGTGGTGGCCCGCCGGGTGCACCTGGTCGCCGACCTGCGCTCGGCCAGCCCGGAAATCGTGGCCGAGGCACGGGCCTCCCTGCTCGCCGACATCGCGCAGATCGCCAAGGACCACGACATCCGCATCAACGTCAACGACTTCGATGTCCGCGGGATCCAGTACTACCCGGAGGACGGACTGGAGTTGACCGAGAAGGTCGCCGCGAACCTGGGCCTTTCGGTGCGCCGGATCCGCACCATGGCCGGACACGACTCGGTGGCCATGAACCGCATCGTTCCGACCGTGATGATGTTCATCCCCTCGGTGGACGGCGTCAGCCACTGCGAACGTGAGTTCACCACGGATGCCGACATGGTGGCCGGGGTCAAGGCGCTGGAAGCGGTGGCCTGGGAAATGGTCAACGGGGCGCTGAAGGCCAGCGACTCCACCGAACAGGAACTCTCGAAGGCCGGTGCCGCGTGACCCCGGGCGCGACCACCGCCGTGGATTCGCTGGCGCTGCTGCCGGCCACCGAGGCGCTGGCCTTGTTCCGCTCCCTGGAGATCTCGCCGGTGGAGGTCCTCGAAGCCCAGATCCAACGGATCGAGTCGCACAACGGGGACCGGGAGACCGGCATCAATGCCTTCACCGAGACCCTCTTCGACACCGCCCGCGCGCGGGCCCATGCAGCTGCGGACGAGTATGTGCGCCTGGCGCGGGAGGGTGGCGACGTCCCGGCGCTGCTCGGGCTGAGCGTGGCCACGAAGGAAAAGCATGGCATCGCCGGGCTGAAGCTCGAACAGGGACTGGCGGCCCACCGCGGCCGCATCGCCACCGCCGACCACCCCGTGGTGGAGCGGCTGAAGACCGCGGGCGGCATCATCCACGCCCGCACCACGAGCCCCGAATTCAGCTGTGCGACCACCACACACTCGCCCATGTGGGGCATCACCCGGAACCCGTGGAACATGCAGGCCTCGCCCGGCGGATCCTCCGGCGGATCCGGGGCGGCCCTGGCCGCCGGGTTCACCACGCTGGCCACGGCCTCGGACATAGCCGGGTCCACCCGCATCCCGGCCGGGTTCACCGGAACGGTGGGCTACAAGGCGCCTTACGGCCGGATTCCGGGGGCCGGGGCGCTGGCCGCGGACTGGTACCGCGGCGACGGGCCGATGGGACGCACCGTTGCAGACACCGCGCTGCTGGCCTCCGTCCTGTCCGGACGCCACCACTCAGATCACGGCTCCTGGGGCGAAAACGGCAGCAACCCGCTTGGAGGCGGGGACGTGACCGGGCTGCGCATCGGACTGTCCCTCACGCTGGGCGACTACCCGGTGGCACCCGAAATCAGGGAAAACACGCTGAAGGTCGCCCGGGCGCTGGAAGCCGCGGGAGCGGTGATCGTCCCGGTTGACCTTCCCTGGACCACCGCGCGGATCACCGAAACGACCTTCGCCCACTTCGGGCACATCCTGGGCCCGGCCATGGCGGCGGAGACCGCCGGCACCGAGTCCGAGCTGGCGGCCTACACGGCCCGGTTCATCAAGGACGCGGCCGCGGCGGCAAAACGGTACTCCCTGGTGGAATCCCTCGCCATGGACCATGCGCTCCAGGCCGAGCTCGCCGCGGCGACGGACGGGCTGGACGCGCTGTTGTGCCCGACCTCGGCGGTGGCCTCGCTGGCCGCCGACGGGGACTACCTCGACGGGATCGACACCGCCACCCGGCACCTGGGCCACTACTGGGAGGCGCACCTGACCAGCCCGTTCAACGTCGCCAACCGCTGCCCTGTCGTGTCGGTTCCCAGCGGGATGTCCACCGACTCGGTGCCCACCGGAGTGCAGGTCGTCGCCCACCCCTTTGACGAGGCCATGGCATTCCGGGTTGCCGCAGCCGTGGAGTCCCTGGTTCCAGGACCCGGTTTCCCGCCCCTGGGCTAGTTCCTACTCGCGACCGGCTTCTGGGGTGACATCGGATCGGGGTCCTTGATGGCCTTGATCCTGGCCTGCCACCGCATGATTTCAGTAGGCATGGCTTCGTCCTTGAAGGTGCGCCGGGCCTTGCGTCCGACCATCGATCGTGCCAGGTCTCATGCGGGGACTCGTCGCGGCGTGAGGAACCTGCCTGCGGCCTCCTGTGGAGCCCCAAAACAGGCGTTTTCTGGAATTGCTTGGGCCTGATTTAGTGCCCGGGCTTGCCGGTCATGGCTTGCACGGCGTCGCGCAGCGGTCCTTCGACGCGAGCGATGTATTCCTTCCGGGACTCGCGCGCCGTCGGGGTTGGGGCGCTGAACGCGGCCAGCTGTCCGCGGGGAAGTTGGAAGGCCATGGACATGGTCCGGATGCCCGCGGTGTGCTCTTCCTCCACGAACGCGTACCCGCGCGTGCGGGCCAGCCGGACCTGCTTCAGGATCTGGTCGGGGTCTGTCAGCGTGTGCTTCGTGCGAGGTTCCTGCTGGGTAGCGCCTAGCAGTTTGGCGGCGCCGGCGCCCGGCAACAAGGAAAGCATGGCCCGACCCATGGCCGTGCAATAGGCAGGCAGCAGCTTCCCGCGGTCGACTTGGATGGCCAGCTCGTGAGTCGTTTGGATGTCAAGGACGTTGAGGACCTCGCTGCCCTTGAGCAGCGTGAGCGTGGTGGTCTCGTTGATGCGGCCGGTCAGCTCCTCCAGGACGGACTGCGCCCGCAGGGTGGGGTCGTTGGCGGCAAGGTAGGGATTCGACAGCTCAAGCAACTTGGCCTGGGCCGAGAAACGGCCACCGTGGTGGGTGAAGTATCCCAGTTCGGTCAGCGTGCTGAGGTAGCGCCGGGCAGCAGCGGGGGACATTCCCACCCGCTCGGCGACCTCGGAGAGGGTCAGTGGGGAGCCGTCAAAGGCGGAAATCACCGCCAATCCGCGTTCGAACGCCTGGACGTATTCGTTGCGTGGGGACCCTGCATCCATGTTGTGGTCCTTCAAATGGCTTAATTGTCGCGAAGGATGCGGACACATCCTTGACGCGAGATGTGCGTCACATCAATACTGTTTCGTGTAGCGAATACTATTTTCGCACAACGAAACCGAAAGGTGAAGAGATGCGCCGCAAAATGTTCCCGGTCACCGCCGTTGCCACGCTGTCCCTGGCGGCGACCCTGGCTCTGAGCAGCTGTGTGGTCTTGCGCCCCGGCGTCTCCGCCAACGAGGCGGGCGCGGAACAGGGTGAGTCGCATACCCAGATCGTCGAGCTTCCGGAGTCGGTGCGGGACAAAGGCGTGCTGGTGATCGGATCCCAGCTTGCTTCCCCTCCGTTGATCTTCCAGCAGGATGGCGGCAACAAGATCGAAGGCATCAACAAGGACATTGCCGATGAGGTCGGAAAGCGGCTCGGGGTCACGGTCGCCTGGAAACAGTTCCCTTTTGCCGGGCTGATTCCCGCCGTGCAGTCCGGCCAGGTGGACGGGGGCATGGACCTGATCGGCGACACCGAGCAGCGCAGGGCCGCCGTTGACTTCGCCAACTACATGAATCAGGCCACCTCCCCGCTGGTGCGCCGCGGGAACTCGCATGACATCAAATCGGCGGCGGACCTCTGTGGACTTCCCGTGGCCATTGTCCGGGGAGGAGTCCAGCTTGAACTGGCCGAGGAAACGAGCCGGGCCTGCGTGGCCGAGGGCAAGAAGCCCGTGGCGATCAACCAGTACGGTGCCCCGGGCGATGCCAGGCTTTCGGTCCAGGCGGGCCGCGACGCGGCCTTCCTAGGCAACACCCCAGTGATGCGCTACATCTCCGAGCAAAAGGCCACCCGCTCCATCTTCGAGATGGGCGGGGAGGCAACCTACCAGCTCCAGCCCATCGGGATCATCACCGCCAAGGGCAACCGCGAGGTCCACGACTCGATCCAGTCGGCACTGGACTTGATGCGGGCGGACGGCACCATCGCCGGCATCCTCACGAAATGGCACACCGAAGACCTCGCCCTGGACGCACCAGCAAAGGAAGCCAAATGACAAACTCGTTGCTTTCCCATCGCCAGGCCGCCTTGGCCGGGGTCAAGGACCCGGTGGCTGCCAAGCGCCACCCCTGGCGGATCGTTTTCGGGGTCTTGGCGGCGGTCGTGATCATCTGGGGTGCACTCAACCTCTGGCTCAACCCGGCCCTGGATCACGCAACGATCCTCAGGTACCTCACGGCGGAATCGATCCTCGCCGGCGTGAAGAGCACCATCGTGCTGGCGGTCATTTCCATGGTGCTCGGTACCGTGGGCGGCTATCTGGTGGCCGTGATGCGCCTGTCCCACAACCCCGTGCTGCGGGCCATTGGATTCGGCTACGTTGCCTTGATCCGCAGCATCCCGTTGCTCGTGCTGATCCTGTTCATGGGCAACCTGGCACTCTTCTGGTCGCGGGTGGACATCGTCAATCCGTTCAACCCCGACGAGGTCTGGGCCGGGTGGGACATGAACGATTTGGTCACACCCTTTGTCGCATCGATCCTTGCACTGGCCATCAACGAGGCCGCCTACATGGGCGAAGTGATACGTTCGGGCCTGCGCTCGGTCGACCAGGGACAGCGCGAAGCCGCCACGGCACTGGGCCTGGGCCCCGGGCACTCGATGGCCAAGGTCATTCTGCCCCAAGCCATGCGCGTGATCCTACCTCCGGCCGGCAGCCAGTTCGTGACCATGATCAAGATGACCTCGCTGGTCTCGGTGATCGCCGGCGGTGACCTGCTGACCGAGGCCCAGAACATTGCGGCCACCAACCTGCGCACACTCGAACTGCTGGTGATCGCCTCTGCCTGGTACCTGCTGGTCACCGGGATCGCGACCATCGGGCAGTCCATCCTCGAACACCGCCTCGAGCGCGGCCAGAGAAGGGTATCGATCTAACCATGGCACCAACCGCCTTGCTGGACATCTCCGCGGTCCACAAGTTCTACGCCAACCACCATGTGCTCAAGGGCGTGAGCCTGGAGGTGCCCGAGGGCACCGTGGCCTGCTTGCTGGGCCCCTCGGGGTCCGGAAAATCGACCCTGCTGCGCTGCATCAACCACCTTGAATCCATCGACGCCGGCCGCATCACCATGAACGGGACGACCTTGGCTTATGAGGAACGCGGCGGGAAAATGCACCAGCGGCCGCGGGCCACGGTGGACAGACAGCGCCAGGATATCGGCATGGTCTTCCAGCACTTCAATCTCTTCCCGCACTACACTGTCTTGCAAAACATCACCCTGGCACCAACCCTGCTGAAAAAGGGAGGAAAGGCCAAGGCCACCGCCCGGGCCCTGGATTTGCTGGATAAGGTCGGCCTGGCCGACAAGGCCAAGGCCTACCCCTCCTCGCTCTCGGGAGGGCAACAGCAGCGCGTGGCCATTGCCCGTGCCCTGGCCATGGAGCCGAAGATGATGCTCTTCGACGAACCCACCTCGGCGTTGGACCCCGAACTGGTCGGCGAAGTCCTGCGGGTCATGAAGGACCTGGCCGCCGGCGGCATGACGATGATCGTGGTGACCCACGAGATGTCCTTTGCCCGCGAGGTCGCCGACTCGGTGACCGTCATGGATGCCGGGACCATCATCGAATCGGGCACACCCGGGCAGATCTTCGAAGCCCCGCAACACGAACGCACCAAGGAATTCCTGCGCCATGTGCGCTGAGCGAAGACGACACGAGGAAAGACACACATCATGACAAGCTCACTGGTTCTCTTGGGTACCGGCGGTGGCCCCACTCCCAAGACCGAGCGCAGCGCCGCGGCCAATGCCATCGTTGTGGGAGATGCCACCTACATCATCGACGCCGGCAACGGGATCGCACGGCAGATGGCCTTTGCGCGACTGCCCTTTGACTCGATCCGGGCCATGGGAATCACCCACCACCATTCCGACCACAACGCCGATGCCGGCACACTTCTGCACCTTTCCTGGTGTGCGAACCTGGCCCGTGAGGTGTCCACGTTCGGCCCGGCCCCCTGGACGGGAATCTGGGCGGCATTTCTCGAGTATTCCAGCACCGACGTGGAGACCCGGAAGGTTGATGAGGGACGTCCCGACTTCGCCGACCTGGTCACCGCAACCGACGTGGTCGATCCCGGCACGGTCTATGAGGACGACCGGGTGAGGATCTCCGCGGCCTGGGTGAACCACCCTCCGATCCCGGCGTTGGCCTACCGGATCGACACCGAGGACCGGTCCTACGTCATCTCCGGGGACACCACGCCGTGCGACAGCCTCATCGAGCTGGCCAAGGGCGCGGACGTGCTGGTGCACGAGGTCATGCACGTCCCTAGCATCGATCCCTTGCTCAGGCGTTCAAACGGGGCCAGACTGCGCGAGCACCTGATCAACTCCCACACTTCCTCCACAGACGTTGGAAACATCGCCGAGCAGGCCGGCGTTGGCCAGCTGGTCCTTTCACACTTCGTGCCGGGGAGTCCGGCGGTGCTCGAGGAGACCTGGCTTGCCGACGCGCGGAAGGGCTTTGACGGGAAGATCGTTGCAGGTCGGGACCTGATGGTCATCTAGTACTACAGTCGCGTTTGCAGGGTGTGGCCGCGTGCCTTGTCATGGTACGGCTGTGCCCGGTGCTGGTGTTAGCGCCGCCGGCCGCGACGCCGTATTGGGAGGTACAGTCACGCCTCGTGGCCTTTCGCCAAGACCGCACCGACTGACCGTCCGCCGCTCGAGGGCAAATGGAATCCAGCCTCGCACCGGGAACGCTTCCACAACCCCAGGGGCGGTGCCGACCGCAAGTAGAATTGGCGATTCAGGGCGCCCAACGGCCACGAGACACATTGCGGGACCCTACTGCATGGCGTTGGAGGGGCAGTACACCTATTGCTGCGCTTGCCCACGCTCCGTGTCCGCCGGCAAAACGAAGTCACGCTCCCATTCCTCGGCAACACGAAGGAGCAAGGACTGGAATGCCACCTCGGCCGGGGCGCGCACACGGTCGTGCCGCTGCGCCAGCAGGACCCGCCGGGACGGCGCACTGTCGCCCAGGCGCAGGACCTTGACGCCGGGGTGCTGGATCACGACGGCACTTAGCGGCGCCAGGGCGATGCCCAGTCCGACGCTGACCATGGCCTGGGCCTCCTGGTAGTCGTTGGCCTGGAACGAGATGCGCGGGGAGAACCCCGCGGCGTTGGCTGAGCGCTGCAGGACCTCACCCACCGGATGGTTGTGTGCCCGCACGATCCACTGCTCCGCGCCAAGATCAGCCATCGACACCTCGCCCCGTTGCGCCAGCGCGTGCTCCGCTCCGACCAAGAGAACGGTCGGCTCCTCGAACACCGGAAGCAGGTCGAATTTCTTGGGATCCAGGGGGTTCCATTCGTACTCCCACAGGAGACTGAGCCCCAATTCCCCGCGCGCCAACAGCTCGAGCAGGCCGTCCAGGCGGCTGCTGGTCACGTGCAAGTTGATCGCCGGGTACTGGCTGCGGAACCGGCTGATGACCAAAGGCAGGAACGAGCCCCCGAGCGTGGGGAAGGTCCCGAGGTTGAGGCTGCCGCCGCCCACGCTGGCCAGTTGGGCCAGATCGGCCATCGCCGCATCCATCTGATGCAGGATCGTGCGGGCGTGGCCGGCGAGCACGTGGCCTGCGTCCGTGGGGACCATTCCGCGCGACCGGCGCCGCAACAACGGCTGGCCGACTTCTTCCTCGAGCTTCCGCAGCTGCTGGGAAACGGCCGAGGGCGTGTAGAAAAGCTCGTCGGCGGCGGCGCTCACCGACCCCGTTTCAACGACTCTTAGCAAAACCTGGAGTCTCTTTACATCCAGCATCGTCATCTCCCTGTAGCAGTGCTTCATTCATCTGTAGTTGTGCTGTTTTCTCTTGACGCTGGTGACGTGCGGCCACACCGAGGGTGCCACCAAGAGATCAAAGAAGGTCGGCGGCGACGGCTCTGGCCAAATCCTTGCACCGAATGAAGCATTTATACATGCTGCTCGACTTTTTGTAAATGGTAATTCAAGCACGCGCATCTCACCATGGGTAGAGAAACATGTGCCGGCAGTCACACCGGCACCTCACTCGTATCGACTTGGACGGCAGATGAAAACCACGACCCATATGGTGCCCGCGGTGTGGATGCGGGGAGGGACCAGCAAATGCTGGGTCTTTGAACGCCAGCTACTCGATGTCCCCGGCTACACACTCGATGAAACACTGCTCCGCATCTACGGCAGCCCGGACCCCCGGCAGATCGACGGCGTGGGCGGCGGCACCTCGACGACCAGCAAGGCCGTCATCCTTTCGCGCTCGACCGATCCCGACGTGGACGTCGACTACACGTTCGCCCAGATCGGCATCGACGAAGGCAAGGTCGATTGGGGAAGCAACTGCGGCAACTGCTCGGCCGTCGTGGCTCCCTACGCCCTGGACAAGGGATGGGTCCAGGCCCAACCCGGCGAGACGCTCGTGCGGACCCGCAACACCAACACCGGCCAGATGATCCTGCAGCGCGTTGCCACCCCGGGTGGCCGCTGGGATCCCCAACTCGACACGCACATCCCGGGTGTTCCGTTCCCGGGCACCGCGGTGGGACTCGGATTCGTCGACCCGGCCGGGCGCACCACCGGATCGCTCTTGCCGACCGGGAACCCGATTGACGTCCTGGTGGTAGATGGCCAGACGGTCGAAGCCACGCTGCTGGACGCCGGCGCCCCGCTGGTCATCGTCTCCCCGGCCACCGCCGGTCTTGCCGGGATCCCGTTTGACGGCTGGCAGTTGGAGGTTCTTCCCGAGCTGGAGCGTCTCGACGCGATCCGCCGGGCCGGCGCCGTGGCCATGGGATTGGCCCCAACGCCCGAAGCTGCCGCACGTGCCGTCCCGAAGCTTGCCATCGCCGGTCCGCTCGACGCTTCGGCCGACCCGTCCGAGGACGCCGCCGTGCAGATCATGATGCTCTCGATGGGCAATCCGCATCCCGCACTGGCCATCACCGGCAGCGTGGGGCTGACCATTGCGGCCGGCACCCCGGACAGCGTCGTCCACCGCGCCCTCGCCGCCCCGGCGGGGGAAGAGATGAAGATCCGCACCCCGGCGGGCATCGTTTCCACCTGGCGCCGCACCGTCGACGGCAGCGACGTCGTCGGCTCCACGCGAACTGCCCGGGTGCTGGCCCGGGCCTCATTGCCCATTCCCTCCCGCGGATCCGACGCAGCGGACTCCCCGTCCACCTCGAAGGAGTACATCATGTCCACCCCTCCAGAACCCGAGCTCGACGTCGAGGCGCCGCTGCTTCGGCACGTCCCGCTTCCCGATCCGCCGCGGCACGCGCGACGCTCGGTGCTCTCGGCCGTCGGCCTCTTTGCCGTACTCGGCCTGGGCACCACCATCTTCGGTGGAAGCCTGCTGAACCCTCCTGCAACCACGGAGGACGGCGACTTTGCCGGCGAGACGATCGAGCTCACCATTCCGCTGGCCGAGGGAGGCGGCACCGACACCTGGGCACGCTTCATGGGCTCGGAAATGGTCCACTTCGTTCCGGGCGTCCCCGGCTTCGCCCCGACGAACGAGTCGGGCGGCGAGGGGATCACCGGTTCCAACCACTTCGCCACCTCGGCCCGCGACAACGGCACGGAGCTGCTGGTCAGCACCGCCAGCACCGTCGTTCCCTGGGTGCTCGGCCGCGATGCGGTGAAGTACTCCTTCGACAAACTCACCCCCATCCTGGTCAACGGCACCGGCGGCGTCATCTACGGCCGCACCGGCGCCGGCGTCGAGGGCCTTTCCGACCTAGTGGATCGCAACAAGCCGTTGGTCTTTGGCGGCATCAGCGCCACCGGACTCGACCTGACCACCCTGGTGGCATTCGACCTGCTGGAGGCCGAGACCACCGCAACGTTCGGGTTCGAGGGCCGCGGCCCGGTCAACCTTGCCCTCCAGCGCGGCGAGGTGGACATCGACTACACGACCACGAGCTCCTACGCTTCGGCCGTGGAGGGCATCGTCGAGGAGGGCAAGGCCACCGTGCTGATGTCCTTCGGGCAGCTTGACGCCCAAGGAAACGTCGCGAGGGACCCGAACTTCCCCGACGTCCCGACCGTCGTCGAGGCCTACAAGGAGATCCACGGAACCGAACCGTCCGGGGAGAAGCTCGAGGCCTACAAGACGCTTCTGGGCCTGACCTACACCTACCAAAAGGGATTGTGGGCTCCGGCGGGAACCCCGGACAAGGCCGTGGAACTGCTGCGCGAATCGGCGCACAAGATGTCCGAGGACGCCGAATTCAACGACAAGGCCGACACGATCCTGGGCGGCTATCCGATCAGCGCGGACGCACAGCTTCCGCAGCGTGTCGCCGAGGCCTACACGGTGACCGACAGCACCCGCCAATACGTGCAGCGCCTGCTGCACGACACCTACGACATCACTGTCGAGTAAAGGACCCATCATGCTCGATTCAGCCATGGCCGCACTGGCCTCCCTGGCGGACCCCTCGTTGCTGTTAATGCTCCTCATCGGAGTCGTGGCGGGACTCGTCATGGGTCTCATCCCGGGACTCGGCGGCACCGGTGCCGTCGCCATCCTCCTGCCCGTCACCTTCGGCATGGAACCGGCTTCCGCGCTCGCACTGCTCATCGGGGCGCTGGCCGTTGTTCACACCTCGGACACCGTCTCGGCCGTCCTGCTCGGTGCCCCGGGGTCGGCATCGGCCTCTGTCACCATGCTCGACGGCTACTCCATGGCCCGGAAGGGCCAGGCGAAGCGGGCACTGAGCCTGGCGTTCCTCTCCTCCATGGCCGGCGGCGTCATCGGCGCGGTGGGCCTCACGCTCGCCATCCCGCTGGCACGTCCGCTCGTGCTTTCCTTTGCCAGCCCCGAGCTTTTCATGCTCACGGTTCTCGGCGTTGCCCTCGCGGCCGTGCTCTCCCGCGGCAACGTCGTGAAGGGACTTGTTGCCGGCATGCTCGGCCTGCTGCTCGGCATGATGGGAACCTCGCCCACCACGGCGGAGGAACGCTTCACCTTTGGCAGCCTTTTCCTCGGCGACGGGCTCTCCCTCGTCGCCGTGGCCCTGGGCATCTTCGGCCTGGCCGAGATCGCATCGCGGGCCAGCCAGCGCCGCGGCGAGGACGCACCCATCGAGGTCACCGGCGGCTGGGGTTCGGGCATCCGTGAATGGTTCACCCACTGGTCCCAGGTCATCCGCGGATCACTCATCGGCATCTGGGCCGGCATCCTCCCCGGTGTCGGGGCCACCGCGGGCACCTGGCTGGCCTACGGGCAGGCCGTGGCCACCGCCAAGGACAAGCGCAAGTTCGGCAAGGGAGATCCCCGCGGAATCGTCGGCCCGGAAAGCGCCAACAACTCCGTCGAGGCCGGCGACCTGATCCCGACCCTGCTCTTCGGCATCCCGGGCGGCGTGCCGTCGGCCATGTTGCTGGGAATGCTGCTGACCTACGGCATCCAGCCGGGGCCGGCCATCATCAGCGAGCACCTGGACCTGATGTACCTGATCGTCTGGTCGTTTGCCATCGCTTCGGTGCTTGGTGCGTTGTTCTGCTTCCTTGCCGTCCGTCCGCTGTCCTCCCTCACCAAGGTGCCCTTCGCGGTACTCTCCGCGGGGCTCATCGCCATCATGCTCCTCGGCGCCTTCCAGGAAGGCGGCCAGCTCGGCGACCTGTGGGTCATGGTCCTGCTCGGCGTTGCCGGCTGGGTCCTGAAGTCAACGGGTTTCCCCCGCGCGCCGTTCCTCATCGGCTTCGTCCTTGCCATTCCGCTGGAGCGCTACTACTTCCTGACCGACAGCCTCTACGAGGGCTTCGAGTGGATGCTTCGCCCTGGAACCATGGTCTTCATCGCCATCCTGGTGTTGCCGATCCTCTGGAACATCTTCAAGTGGTTCCGCGCCCGCCGCAGCCTGAACAATGACGACGACGCGAGCTTCGAGTCCGCGGCAGATGCCGACGCGCCGCTGAAGAACAGCTCATGGTCGCTCGGTGCGGGCGCCGGCGCCCTCATCGTGTTCATCGGTTCCATCGTCCTGTCCTCGCAGTTCTCCTCCGAGGCGCGGTTGGTTCCGCAATTGGTCGGGTGGGCCGGACTGCTGCTGGCCGTGGCCCTGCTGATCCAGGAAGTCCGGGTGTGGAGCAAGAAACGTTCGCTTCCCCCGGTGAACGCGGCTACCGGTGGAACATCGCCGACCGGCGATGCCTCGGACGGGGGTGTCGCAGTCCCCGCCGGGGGAATGTCCGCGCTCGAAGGTTCTGCGCAGCACTTCGCCACCGCGACGGCCACTGCGGTGGAATCGGAAAAGCCGCGGGCGGACACGCACTTCGCGTTCAAGACCTTCGCGTGGATGGCCGGATTCCTGGTCCTGACCGCCTTGTTGGGATACCTCGCCGCGGTGATGATCTTCGTCCCGGCCTTCCTGCTCATCGTGGCCAGGGCGCGGGTCAAGACCACGGTGATCTACACCGGCATCCTCTTCATTGTGCTGATGTTGCTGCCAACCCTGCTGCCCATCGATCTGCCCCAGGGCTGGCTCGGCCAGCTCGTTTCCTGACCTTTTTCGAGAAGGAGAAGAACATGGCCATAGTGGCTTGCTACACCAACACCCCCGAGGGGCACGCCGCCGTCGCGAGGGCCCACCAAGAATCGTCCCGTCTGGGCGAAGAGCTGGTGGTCGTCAACATCGACGGCAACGGATCCGGAATCGGGGCCGAAACCAGCGGGCTTGACCTCACCGGACCCGGCGAGGGCGCAGCCCGTGTCAGGGTGGTGCCGCCGTCCTCGTCCATCCATGATGCCGCCGACCTGGTCCTGCAGACCCAGCAGGAACTCAACGCCAGCCTGATCGTCCTCGGACTGCGTCGTCGGTCCAGGGTGGGAAAGTTGATCATGGGCAGCCACGCCCAGCGAATCCTCATCGAGGCAGACTGCCCGGTCCTCACATTGAAGGCGGTCTAAACAAAAGGCTCCCAACGACAAATCGGCAGAGCTAGCCGTCGTTTGGGAAAAGAGAGGTCCGTCCGGCGTCTGCCGGACGGACTTTTCCCTTAATTGCACTCGACGTCCAGGCTGCTGTTGCGGCGCATCGCGGAACGTGACGAGCCGAGTGGCCCCCGTCGCTGACATTTGTAGTAAGCAATGCTTCAACCAGATGTACCTTTGGTTCATTCTCTGGAATCTTGGTGCGCATTAGAGACAATGAGTCGGTGCTGGTCCCGATCGAAGTCTGAAAATCAGGTCTATAGGACCGCCATAACAATGTATTAAGCAACGCTACATACCCATTCATCAGACTCACATGGTCTTCATTTGTGATCCAGCCTATTGTTTTGTGACGCCCGGCTCATATGACCCGATCCACATGAGCGGCACGACGAGATGTAGGAATTGCGATGAAGATACAAGCCGAATGGATGCGCGGAGGTACCAGCAAGTGCTGGGTCTTCGAAACCGATCACCTGGAGACGACCGCAACCACTTTGGACGAACTGCTTCCCCGGATGTTCGGCAGCCCCGACCAACGCCAGATTGACGGCGTCGGCGGGGCAACCTCGACGACGAGCAAGGCGGTGATCCTCCACCGCTCCTCCGACCCCGAGATCGATGTGGAATTCACCTTCGCCCAGGTCGGCATCGAAGAGGCCACTGTGGACTGGGGAAGCAACTGCGGAAACTGCTCCGCGGTCGTGGGACTGTATGCGATCGAAAAGGGTTGGGTGCTCCCGCAGTCGGACGCAACCCTGATCACCACCCGCAACACGAACACCGGACAGATCATCGTTCAGCGTGTGGCCACTCCCGGCGGGGCCCTGCCCATCGTTCCGGATGCGCACATGCCCGGCGTCGTGTTTCCCGGGTACAAGGTCGGACTCGGCTTCCGGGATCCGGCGGGAATGACCACCGGCAGCCTGCTGCCCACCGGTGCGGCCAACGACTTGCTTGACGCCGACGGCACGCAATGGACCGTATCCATGGTGGACGCGGGGGCACCGGTCGTTATTGTCCGCGCCGAGGACCTGGGGTTGGATCTCGCCCGGTACGACAACTGGGTTGGCGGAGTCGAACTGCAGCTGGACACCTTGGAAAAGATCCGCAGGCAGGCTGCCGTGCTCATGGGACTCGCGGCCACCCCCGCCGAGGCCGCCCGGGCCATCCCCAAGGTCGCCATCGTTGGTGCCCCGGCAGCCGACCCGGATAGCGACGTGAACGTCATGATGCTCTCGATGGGCAAGCCCCACCCGGCGCTGGCCATCACCGGAAGCATCGCGCTGACCCTAGCGGCACAGACCCCCGGAACCGTGCTGGGCGACATCACCGGTGCCACGCCGCGGGCCACGCTGCGGCTGCGCACCCCAGCCGGCGTGATCGCGACGTGGAGCGAGGAACGAGACGGTTCCCTGCTGGTCGGCGTCGACCGAACCGCCCGCACCATCGCCAGCTCCATCATCCACCTCCCCGAGGCCCTCGGCAGCGCCGCCGAAGCCTCACTAGCAAGCGCCAGTTACTGAGGAGACACACCATGACCAAGACAGCATTGAAGCCGGCTCCACCGGCAGAGACCGACCTTCGCGAAGCGTCATCCGTGCGACCGGCCCGCAAGCGCCGTGTCATGCTTATTGCGGTTGCCGCGATCGCCTTCCTCGGTCTGCTCGCCCTCGTCATGGGGCGTGCCATCTTCGCCCCGGCGGCCGCCGCTGATTCGGAGCCGCCCATGACTACCACGCAGATTATCCCCTTGGTCATCCTTGTCGTGATGTTTGTGGTCGCGACGAAGTGGCCGGTCAACATCGGAGTGATGGGGCTGGTCGCATCCTTCGGCGTCGGCTACTTCATGCTCGGCATGAGCGACAAGGAAATCCTGGCGGACTTCCCCGCCAGCATCGTGTTGACCATCATCGGCGTCACCTACTTCTTCAGCATGGCCCAGCACAACGGGACCATCGACGTCATCGTCCGCAACTGCGTGCGCCTGGTGCGCGGCAAGACGATGTTGCTGCCGTGGGTGTTCTTCCTGGTCGCCGCCGCACTGACGTCCCTGGGCACCTTCTCCCCGGCGGCCGTCGCCCTGCTGGCCCCTGCTGCCATCGGCTTCGCCTACGAGTCGCGGATCCACCCGGTGCTCATGGGGGCATTCATCATCAACGGCGCCCACGCAGGCGGATTCTCGCCGCTGTCCGTGGCCGGTGTGCTGGTCCACGACATCGCGCTGGAAAACGGCTTCCCGATTTCCCCCGGCGGACTCTTTGTTGCCAGCTTCGTCATCAACCTCATTCTTTCCGTGCTGACCGTGGTGGTCTTCGCCCTCCTGGGCAAGTTGCGCGACGGCGACGGCATGGGGCACATCGCCGGGGATGTTGCGGGCAGCAACCGTCCCCGGGGACAGCAGATCTTCACGCTGTTGCTGATTGGCGCGATGCTCGTCTGCGCCCTGGGCTTCGGGCTGCCGATCGGCTTCGTCGCTCTCACCGCCGGCTTGCTGCTGGCGCTGCTGAACATCAAGCAGCAGCACAAGTTCGTCGCCGGGATCTCCTGGTCAACCGTGCTGCTGGTGGCGGGCATGATCACCTACGTCTCACTGCTCACGCACGTGGGCGTCATCGACACCCTGGCCCACAAAGCCCTGGCCCTGGGCGCACCCATCCTGATCGCGCTGGTGCTGTGCTACGTGATTGGCGTCGGTTCGGCCTTCGCTTCCTCCACCGCGTTGCTGGCCGCCTTTATTCCGTTGGCCGGTCCGCTGCTGGCCGTTAGTACCCTGAGCGCCTCCGGCGTGGTCGCCGCCATCGCCATCGCCGCAACGGTCGTGGATGTTTCGCCCTTCTCCACCGCCGGTGCCCTGGTCGTCGCGAACGCCCGTGAGAACGACCGCCAGCGCGTCTACAAGCAGCTGATGTACTATGCAGGCGGGATCGTTCTGGCGGCCCCGGCCCTGACCTGGGCGCTGTTGGTTCCCACCGGATTCATGTAAACACCTGATTCACTTTCGACCGAATAGGCAGGAGCCCGAGACCGGGCCCCTGCCTATTCTGCGTCCTGAGAGGTGCCGTCGGGATCGGGGTCTTCGATGGCCTTGATGTCGACCAGCCACCTCACGATGACCCGGCGCATGGCTTCGTCCTTGAATGTGTACCAGGCCTCGCGTTCCTCGGGGAAGTAGCCCAGCACTTCCCTGAAATGCCGGAACGGCTTGCTGCGGATCAGCGTCTGCTCGAGTTCCGCGCGCGCCTTGCCCTCGGGCAGGGCGGCGGTGAACTCCTCCATGTGCCGGTAGGACTCGTACGATTCCAGATGGTCGATGGAGGCGTAGTTGCCCTCCTCGATGTCATCCATGTCTAGGTCCTCTTCGAACCCGGGAAGCACGACATCCCCGGTATCCAGGTTCAGGTAGAACTCAGCACCCAGGGAGCCGTCGTCCTGCATGGCCCAGGCGATCCTGTCCAGATCGAGGTCCTCTAGCTTCAGCATGGTGCCGTCCTGCCGTTGGCCGGTGTCTTGTCCCTTCAAGCCTTGCGCCAGTGGGCTGATCGCGCAAGGCCACTGGGATGCGGGTCTTCTTATCGTGCGGCGGCGGGAACCGGAAGTGGTGTTTCCGGCTCGGCGCCCTTCAAGACGGCAATGACGTTGCGTGCCGGCAGGGCGATGTACTCGCGCAGCGAGGCGTCGGACCGGTAGGCGGTGTGCGGGGTGATGATCGCGGAGGGGTGGTTCACCAGCGAATGGTCCGCCGGCGCCGGCTCTTCGGCCAGCACATCCAGCATGGCCCCGGACAGTTGCCCGGAATCCAGGGCAGCGAGCACCGCGGCCTCGTCGATCAGCCCGCCGCGGGAGACATTCACCAGGTAAGAGCCGGGCTGCATCGATTCGATGGCCGCGGAATCGATCAGGTTTTCGGTTTCAGCGGTCAACGGGGTGTGCAGGCTCAGCACGTTGGCGCCGGCCAGCACCTCGTCCAGCCCGACACGGCGCACCCCAGCGGGCCAGAACTCCTCCGGGGTGAAGGGGTCGTAGGCGATGACTTCCTTGAAGACCGGGGTAGCAAGCATGGCCAGATGTTGGGCGATCCGCCCGAAGCCGACCAGCCCCAGAGCCAGGTTGCTCGGTCGCGGCGGCACCGGGAGCCCGGTGCCGGTCCAGTCGCCGGAC
This sequence comes from Paeniglutamicibacter sp. MACA_103, assembly GCF_045798555.1. NCBI lineage: Bacteria > Bacillati > Actinomycetota > Actinomycetes > Micrococcales > Micrococcaceae > Paeniglutamicibacter > Paeniglutamicibacter sp. MACA_103. Next base: position 38,784 of record NZ_JBIXLN010000039.1, read on the forward strand.
CGGGTCAGCGCCTGCGAACGCGGCAGTTGCCGGATGAGCGCGAGCATTCCGGCGAAGGCGTGGGTTGCCACGTCCTGGGTTGCGGCGGAGGGCACCGTGCACACCGTGATTCCGGCGTCTGCCGCGGCCCGTACATCGACCATGTCGAAGCCGGCAGACATGGTGGCGACGACCTTCAACTCCGGCAGCTCGGCGATCATCGAGGCATCCAGGGTGGCGTAGCCCAGGATGAGTCCGGTGCAATCTTTCGCCGCGGCCAGGATCTGTTCGCGGTCGCGGGAATCCAGGTACGAGGCCTCGATTCCGGCTTTCGCCAGCATGTCCAGGGCAATGGTGTGGTCCAGGTCGGATGCGTCGGTGATCAGGACGCGGGGCGTGGCTGGCAAGGGGTGGCTCCTGCTTCGGGAAAAGGGAATGGCGGCGCATATGCCGGTGGGGCTGCGGGAAGGAAGGATCCTCTCCGCAACCCCACCTCGGTTGGTGTCGTTTAGCTGAACAGCGCCATGGGCACGTGGATCAGCTGCACTCCGCCGTTGGCCAGCGCGGCGCGGATGGCCGGGGCCAGCTCGCCGGCGTCGGAGAGCTTCACTCCGGTGCCGCCGAACGCGGTGGCAAGTGCCGCCCAATCGGGCTGCACCAGATCCACGCCGACGGGCGTGATGCCGCGGTCCAGCTCGTTCTGCTTGATCTCGCCGTAGCCGCCGTTGTCCGCGCAGACCACCACCAGGTCGAGGCGCTGTTCCACGGCCGTGACCAGTTCCTGGACGGCGAACATCAGGGCGCCGTCGCCGATCACGCAGACCACCGGGCGATCCGGTGCGCCGATCCGCGCACCGATGGAGGCGGGCAGGCCGTAGCCGAGGGTTGCGTAGGCGGGGGTGTAGAGCAGCGAGTGCGGCGCATCCTGCGGGATGAAGCTTGCCGTGCCCAGGTAGGTGGCCTGGGAGGAGTCCCCGCCAATGATGGTGTTGGCGGGGACCGCCGAGGCGACCTGTTCGGCCAGCGCGGCGAAGGCGGGGGACAGAGCCCGGGCGTCCTCGCGCATCCTGTCGCGCAACTCGGCAAGCTGCGGTGCGGCGGATGCCCGGTGGTCGCCCAGGGCCTTGAGGAACTGCGGAATGACCGCGGCGCTGTCGCCGTGCAGGGGGATGTCCGCTGCAAGGTTCTTGTTCAGCTGGGTTTCCAGGATGTCCACGCGCACCACGGTGCCGGTGGGCTTGAGCGCGTTGAACCAGAGCTCGGCCTCGCCCACCTTGGAACCGAGCACCAGCAGCACGTCGGCGTCCTCGCAGAACTTCTGCGCGACATCCAGCCGGATGTCCGAGCCCAGGGAGAGCGGGTGCGATTCGGGGATCGCGCCCTTGCCGTTCAGCGTGGTCACCACCGGCGCCTGCAGCTTCTGGGCCAGGGCCAGCACATCGGCGCCGGCGCGCAAGGAACCGCCGCCGGCCAGGATGACCGGGTTGGTTGCGGTGCGCAGTGCCACGGCGGCCCGGGCGAGCGCTTCGGCGTTGGCCCGCTGCGGTGCCCGGGAAGCAACCGCTTCGAGCATTTCGGCCGGAGCGTCGGAGGGACCCTCGAGGATGTTCAGTGGGATCTCGATGTGGATCGGGCGGGGGCGCGAATACCTGAACAGCTCGAAGGCATCGTGGATTGCCTGCACCGCCTCGGTGCCCGAGGCCACGCGGCGTGACCACTGAACGATGGCGCCCACCGCACCGGTGGCGTCCTTGGTCTCGTGCAGCGACCCGATGTCGGCGAACTCCTCGCCGACCGGCACGCCGGGGGAGAGGATGATCAGCGGGCGGGATTCGCAGTAGGCCGTGCCGGCGGCGGAGAGCGCGTTGAGCAGGCCGGGGCCTGAGGTCGTGATGACCACGCCCGGCAGGCCGGTCTGCTGGGCCCAGCCGTCGGCACCGTAGCCGGCGCCCTGTTCATGGCGGGAGGTGACCGGGCGGATGCCCAGCGGGGCCAGGTGCCGGTAGAACTCCAGGTTGTGGGTGCCGGGGATCCCGAAGATGGTGTCGATGCCGTAGTTGCGCAGCACCGTCATCACGTCCAGGCCGGCGTTGTTGGCCACGACGCCCTGGGGCAGGTTAATGGTGGAGGTGGTTTCCGGGTTAGACATGTTCGAGCTCCTTGTCCGCGGCGATCTCGCGGTCGGCGGTGAAGTGGCAGATGCCGCCCACCCAGGTTTCCAGCACGCGGATTCCGGCGATCTCGCCTGCATCCACGGCCAGCGGGTCGGCCGCCAGGACCGCGAAGTCGGCGCGCTTGCCGGCAACCAGCGATCCCAGGTCGTCCTCGCGCCCCATGGCGAAGGCGGCGTTGATGGTGTGGGCCTCAAGGGCCTGGCGTGCGGTGATGAGCAGTTCGTCGCCGCCGAGCTTGTGGCCCTGACGGGTCACGCGGGTCGCGGCGGCCTGGATGGCCTCCAGCGGCAACGGCTCGGCCACGGGGGCGTCGGAGCTGATGGTCACCGGCACGCCTGCGGCAATGAATTCGCCCAGCGGGTTGAAGCGCTCGCCGGGCGTGCCGATCGCGTCGGTGACGCCCTCGCCCCAGTTGTAGTAGTGCTGTGGCTGGTTCACCGGGTGGATGCCGGCGGCCGCCATGCGGGCGATCTGCTCCGCGGTTGGGAGGCCGCAGTGCTCGATCCGGTGGCGTGCGTCGGTGTCCGGGCGTTGCCCCTGGGCCGCCTCGATCGCGGAGATGACCATTTCCAGGGCGGTGGGGGACTGGGCGTGGGTTGCGGTCTGCAGGCCCAGACGGTGGGCCTTGACGATGAGCTCGGTGTAGGCGGCCGGCTCGTGGTAGAGCTGGCCGGTGCGGCAGGGGTCGCCCACGTAGCCGTCGGGGAAGTAGGCGGTCCAGCCGCCCAGGGTGCCGTCGGCGTAGAACTTGAAGCCGGCGAAGCTCAGCTGCGCGTTGCCGAAGGCCCCGTGCAAGCCCATCTCAGCTGCCTCGTCCAACAGGTGCGAGAGCAGGTACATGCCCACGCGGATCTTGAGCTGGTTCGCGTCGGCCATGCGCAGGTACATGTCGAATTCACGGCGGGAGACCTGGGCGTCACCCACGGTGGTGACGCCTCCGGCCAGGAAGCCTTCCTGGGCGATCTGCAGCTGGCGCAGGTGCTCCTCGGGGGCGTCGGCCAGGTGGAAGTTGGGGCCGTGGTGCCCGATCTTCACGCCTTCCAGGCCGGTGAGGATGTTGCAGGCGGCATCCGAGAGTTCCCCGGTGAGCTCGCCGTTTTCGTCGCGGAAGAATTCGCCGCCCGCCGGGTTTTCGGTGTCCCTGTCCACGCCGTGCAGTGCAAAGGTGTAGTTGTTCACGACCCCGCCATGGCCCGAGGCGTTCATCAGGTAGACCTCGCGGTCGGAGGCGACCTCGTCGAGTTCCGCGGCGGTGGGGTGGCGCTGCTCGATGAGGTTGGTCTGCTCATAGCCATAGCCGCGCACCGGCAGCCCGTTGGGGGTCGCCGCGGCGCGTTCCTTGAGCAGCGCCACGATCTCCGGGATGCTCTTGGCCTTTTCCGGTCCGCAGTCGACCCAGGTCTTGAGCTGGCCGTACATCAGCGGGTGGGCGTGGGCATCGATGAAGCCCGGGACCACCGTGGCGTCCCCGAGGTCGTGCACGCTGGGCGCGGGCAGGCCCAGCTCGGTGGCAGCTTTGCGGCATTCGGCCTCGGTGCCGACGGCCAGCAGGGACCCGTCGTGCAGGAGCATCGCCGTGGCGTGGGGCTGGTCCGGATCCATGGTGTGGACGGTGGATGCGGTGACCAGTTGCGGGATGAAGGTGCGTGCGGGTACGTCGAAGGAACGCAGTTTTCTCATTTGGTGGCCTCAATCGGGTCGTACTCGGTGTTCGTCGTGGCGTCGAAGGCCGGTTCTTCGTCGCGGTGTTGCGGGGCGAGGTACAGGCAGAAGATGCTCAGCGCGCCCATGCCCAGGAAGACGGACAACACCGGCCAGATGCTGCCGGTGGCCGCGTAGAGCAGGGTGGCAGTCAGCGGCGAGAGTCCGCCCCAGAAGGCGGCGGCAACGCCGTTGGACAGCGAGATGGACGTGTAGCGGGCCTGCGGCGGGAAGAGTTGGGCCATGATCGTGGCCATGGGTGCATAGGTCGCGGTCATCAGCAGCCGCATGGCGCAGAAAGCGACGAAGAGCAGCCACTCGGGTCCGCTGGACATGACCAGGAATTGCGGGATCACCAGGATCATGGAGCCGAGCAGGCCGATGAACATGACCCGCTTGCGGCCCCACTTGTCGCCCAGCCAGGCAACCCCGAGGGTCGCAACCAGTTCCACCAGCGCGGCCAGCGCCAGGGCGTTGAGGATCAGGGTCTCGTCCAGGCCCACCGACGGGTCGGTGCCATAGGCGGTGGCGAAGGTGGTGGTCAGCTGGTAACCGCCGGTGGACAGCGGCAGCAGGCCGATGCCGATCAGGATGGCCTTCCAGTTCTTCAGGATCGCCGTCTTCAGCGGCAAGGTCTGGACGGCGCCCTCGACCTCGGCCTCGAAGACCGGGGACTCCTCGACGCGGTTGCGGACCCAGAAGCCCACGAGGATCAGCACGAAGGAAAGCAGGAACGGGATCCGCCATCCGCCGTTGATCAGGAAGTCCTCTCCCTGGACGGTCAGGGCGCTGAACATCAGCGTGGCCATCAATGCGCCGGCCGGGTTGCCCAGCTGGGCAAAGCCGCCATAGAAGGTCTTGTGCTTTTCGGGGGCGTGTTCGACGGCCATCAGCACCGCGCCGCCCCATTCGCCGCCGACTGCCAGGCCCTGCAACGCGCGCAGGAAGATCAGCAGTGCCGGTGCCCAGGCACCGATGCTGGCATAGGTGGGCAGCAGGCCCACAAGGGCGGTGGAAATTCCCATGACCAGCAGCGTGATGACCAGGGACGGGCGGCGCCCGAACTTGTCACCGATGTGCCCGAAGATGATGCCTCCCAGCGGGCGGACGGCAAAGCCGACGGCGTAGGTGGCGAAGGCCGCGGCCACGCCGACCATGCGGTCCGCCTCGGGGAAGAACAATGGGCCGAACACGAGTGCGGCCGCCGTTGCGTAGATATAGAAGTCGTACCACTCGATGGCGGTGCCGACGAAGGCTGCCATGCCGGCCCGCCGTGCGCGGGCGTGACTGAATTCTTTCACTGCGGCCCTATTTTGTTCCATGGGAGATTCCACCTTTTCCAGCTCTAGCCAGAACTTGTCTGTGATGCGCACAACTGTAGCCACGGTCCGACGTGACCGCAAACACAAAAAATGCGTGATTTGTGGGGTAATCTTCACTAATGTCGGAGAGTGTCGGCGATTGCGCGCCATAACCAATGGTTCGCACGGTTTGGCTTATTTATTGCTTTGAAGTCGAGACAAAGGCGAGGGAAGAAGAAGCCATGAAAGACGCGCGAAACATTGATACGGCGATCATCCGTGCGTTGCAGGCCGACGGGCGCGCCAGTTTCCTGGACATCGCCCGGGACCTCGACGCTCCGCGTGCGACGATTGCCGCGAGGGTGGCGCAGTTGCTGGAATCGGGTACCGTGCGCGTGATTGCGGCGGTGGATCCGTCGTTTCTGGGACAGCGGGTGATCGCCCACGTGTCCATCCTGGCGCATGGGCCGGTGCGCGCCATCGCCGATGAACTGGTCCGGGACTCCGACGCCGTGCTGGTCTCGGCGGTCGGCGGCGACCACGACCTGATCGCCGAGTTCCGCGTGACAAGCCACGAGGAACTCCACCGGACGCTGGCCCATGTCAGGGGCCTTGAGGGGGTCGGGAGAATCGACACCCTGGTCTACACCTCGTTGATCAAGGGCTTCTTCATTTCCAGGTACGCGGGGGATGCGACGATCGACGACACCGACACCCGACTGATCGCGCTCCTGCAGGCCGACGGAAGGGCCAGCTACCGGCAGATGTCTGCTGAGGTCGGGCTCTCGGCGACCGCGGTGCGCACCCGCGTCCAGAGGCTGTTGGATCTGCGGATCATCAAGATCAGTGCGGTCGAGGCGCGAGGTGCGCACGGGCGGCAGCTCTCCATGGGGATCGGGCTGAATCTCGACGGCGGCCATGACGAGGTGATCGAGCTGCTGCGAACCTTGAGCGACATCGAGTTCGCCGCCGAGACCGTTGGCCGGTTTGATGCGGTGGCGACGCTGGTGGGCGAATCCCCGGCGGCGCTGCTGGACTCCCTCGAGGTGCTGCGTGCGTTGCCGGGGATCAAGCGCACGGTGTCGTGGTCGCACCTGGAAGTGCTCAAGGAGGACTACGCCCGACGGGTGTAGCAGTGGTGACAACTTGACGCGTGAACGCGTTCATGTTGATTGTCAATCTAACTTTTGATGATTGCGTTCTCGTGTGTAGCGCTGAACGAATGGCAAGCAATATTTCAATGTTGGTTCCTGTTTACCATCTAACTCTGACGGGATATTCGTTGGTCCCCAGATCGGACTTTGCTAGCTGTGGGCCTATTTAAAGGTTTTGCCAAATTTGAGGACTTGTTATGAAAGGCAGGCCCGAAACCAGAAAACAAGCTGCTGACGCTTTGAAAATGGCGAGCAGTGTAAGGCCCGCGAAGCACAGAATTCTCGCATCAGACGCAATCTATCAGTCCGGTGTGAGAACGTTCGATTGCAACGTAAGAAGCCGTCAGACTGGAGCACAGCATGGAATACGACATGTTCAATAATCAAATCCGAACTTTTCCTAGGGCCTATGTTGGCGCAGGAATGGAACCCTCGGAGGCGCTCAAGACTGCCATGGGTTGGGTAAGGCCACTAATCTCTTCGTGGTCGGAAGTCAGCATCCTTGTTCCAAGGATCAGCCAAATCGACGAGGACAGGACACTCTCTGCCTTGCGGAAGTCCGGAGCCCACTTTTCCCAGCCGCGAAACCATTCTGCCAACTCAGTGAGCAGGGGACCATGGATTGCCTATTGCCCAACGCGTGATTGGCTCGTTGGTCTCGAGAAAGAAAATTCGAAGACTGCTTTGGTTGCAACGATGTGGACCGAAAATGATGTTAGAGCATGGGTAGATGCTTATGAGCCGGAATGTTTGGGTGGCGACGGTCTTCGATCTGAATCACCTGAAATATCCCACCCGGTGTTCTGGCAAGCAATGGACGACTTCACCGTGATCGCGTATGGAGGGGCAACGATTCATGACACCCGCGATGCTCCACGAATTATCGATGGACTCAAGAAGCTGAAGGCCTCAGGTTATCTGCCAAGTGATAATGGAGTTTTGGCCGCTGCGCTTAAGAAAAACTGGCAAGGAAAGGATGCGCTTGTGTTGGCGGGCTACGTCAACGATATTCATCGAGGTGTCAACAAACGCGTGCCTCGGGAGTACGAACTTCAATCCGACATCGTGAGTCAATGGGAGATCGCTGCGCAAGCATGAAGGCACGGCAGCCCTCATTTTCCAGTTCAAGGCAACGGCGACATCGCTGCAAAACTTCAACCAACATGAAACGACCCAGCTTGCGAACAAAATTCGGGCAGGGTCGTCTCATATCGGAAGGGGTGCGGTGTTACTTGCCGACCTTGGAGTACAGGGCGCGGACAGCTGCCTGCACGCCGGTGCTCAGCGTCGGCTCGATGACCGGGGCGAAGAACGGCGAGTGGTTGGCCGGCGGGTGGCCCGCGGCCAGGGTTTCGGCCGAGTTGCCGCCAAAGAACCAGAACACGCTGGGCACGTCGATCGCCGCGGCGAGTGCGCCGAAGTCCTCGCTGCCCATGACCGGCGATCCCTGGAGCACCCGCTCTTCGCCGAACTCCGTGCGGAATTCCTCGGCGAGCTTTTCGGTCTCGGTCGGGTCGTTGAAAAGCGGCGGGAACGCGGAGATGTCCTCGATCAGCGGCTCCGGCGCGCCGGAGGCCTCGGCCTCGGCGGCAATGATGCGGCGGATCGAGGAGAGCACGGTGTCCCGGACCTCGGCCTCGAAGGTGCGCACGTTGAGGGTGAACACCGCGCGGTCCGGAATGACGTTTTCCTTCAGCCCGGCATGGAACGACCCGATGGTCACCACCGCGGCGGACTGCGGGGCCACCTGGCGCGAGACGATGGTCTGCAGGCGCAGCACCATGGAGGCACCCAGCACGATGGGGTCGATGGAGTGCTCGGGCATGGACCCGTGGGAGCCCTGGCCGAAGACCGTGACCTTGAACGAGTCGGCCGTGGTCATCGCCGCGCCGCCCATGAGCGAGACCGTTCCGGTGAGTCCGTTCATCACGTGCTGGCCGAACATGATTTCCGGCTTGGGCGCCTTGTCCCAGAGGCCGTCCTCGACCATGGCGCGGGCGCCGGCGCCTGTTTCCTCGCCCGGCTGCAGCACGAACACGATGGTGCCGGCCCACGCGTCCTTGGCCGCGGCGTAGAGCTCGGCGGTCTTCAGCGCGGTGGCCATGTGGGTGTCGTGGCCGCAGGCATGCATGGTCGGGACCTCGGTGCCGTCCTCCAGGAATCCTTTGGCGGTGCTGGCGTAGTCCAGCCCGGTGTCCTCCAGGACGGGCAGCCCGTCGGTGTCGGCACGCATGCCGATGACCGGTCCCTCGCCGTTGCGCAGCACGCCCACCACGCCGGTGCCGCCGCAGCGGAACACTTCGAGCCCCAGGTCCCCGAGCCGCTTGGCCAGGAAATCGGCGGTCTTGTGTTCCTGCATCGACAG
>NZ_JBIXLN010000040.1:0-46925 GCF_045798555.1 Paeniglutamicibacter sp. MACA_103
CGCTTCGGCATCCAGATCCGGAACAATTGCCCGCCGGTCCGTGCCTAGGCTTCCTTGATGGCGGAGATCTCGAACTCAAGCAGCACCCGCTCGGAGACCAGCACGCCCCCGGAATCTAGCGCCTTGTTCCAACTCACGCCATACTCGCGACGGTCGATGCGGCGGCTGCCCTCGAAGCCCGCGCGGAGGTTGCCGAACGGATCGGTCTCGACGCCGGTGAATTCCAGCGGGACGGCAATCTCACGGGTGGTGTCCTTAATGGTCAACTCGCCGTTGACGATGAAGCTGTTCTCGTCCACTTGGTCGATTCGCGTCGAGCGGAAGACGATGTCGGGGTATTTCGGCGCATCGAAGAAATCGTTGGTACGCAGGTGCTGGTCGCGGTCGGCATTGCGCGTGTCGACACTGGCCACCTTGACCTTCATCTCAACGCTGCTCTTGCCGACATCCTCGACGTCGACGTGCAGGGTTCCCTCCACCTCGTTGAAGGCACCCCGCACCTTCGTCACCATCGCATGGCGCGCATTGAAGCCGATGCGAGTGTGCCCTGGATCGAATCGCCACGTCCCCGCGTAGGCCGGATCGAGCTGGGTCATTTTTCCCCCTTGGTCGCAGTACGAGTGCACTAGTCCCCCCCCCGACTGCTGCTTACATTACCAAGGCCGCGGACACCCGTCTTTAGTAGTTCCTGATGATTTTTCGGTGGGTTTCCGCCCGCCGCTCCCCGCGGGCGGGAACCGGCGGCGGGACTACGTTCCACGACCCGCGGGATCGGGACCGGCAGAAGGGCAACACCAAAGCGCCGAGGCCGGATCGCGAGCGCATTCGGTGGACTCTGGCGGATAGTGCGCCGAGGCGATGCCTATGCGCTCAGCCCCTGGCCGCGGCCTCAAGGACTGCGATATCCAGTTTCTTCATGGGCATGAACGCCTCGGTCACGCGGCGGGCAACCTCGGGATCTGGATCGCCAAGCAATTCCACCATGCGAACCGGGACAACCTGCCAGGACACACCAAAGCGGTCCTTGAGCCATCCGCACTGGCTTTCCTCGCCCCCGGCAGTGAGCTTGTCCCAGAAGTAGTCGACCTCGGTCTGGTCCTCGCACATGATCTGGAACGAAATGGCCTCGTTGAACTTGAAGAGCGGGCCGCCGTTCAGGGCAACGAAGGGGCGGCCGTCGAGACTGAATTCCACGGTGAGGGGCTCGTTCGTCGGATGCCCCTCCGTGTCCAGGTCGACTTGCGAGACTATCCGGGAGTTAGGGAAAATGCCGGTGTAGAACCGGGCCGCTTCCAGCCCCTGTCCGTCGAACCACAGGCAGCTAATCAGGTCTTTCATGGGTTGGCCTCATCCAGTCGGCGTTTGGCAGTGCTTCCAACACCCAAAGCCTAGAAATCGCCCGGTCAAGATACAAGGGCGGCACCGAAACCGGTGGCAGAAGATCACACGGTCGATCCCGGATTGGGCCACGGCGGCCGGCCGGCCCTTGTCCGTGGGCACCGGCATGGCGAGCCGCACGGGCGGCGTACTCGCCACGGCGCATGGCCTCAGCGCGACATCGGCAGGTACTGGTTGCTCGGAACGATTTCCTTGCCCAGCGGCATGAGGGAAATCGGGATCATCTTCAGGTTCGCAAGTCCCAGCGGGATGCCAACGATGCTCACGAACATGGGGATCGCGGTCAGCACATGGCCAATGGCGATCCATATCCCGGCCACCAGGACCCAGATGACATTTCCAATGGTTGAAAATGCACCTACTCGGCCGCGGTCCACCACGGTGCGCCCGAACGGCCACAGCGCATAGAGGGCAATGCGGAACGATGCAATGCCGAAGGGGATCGTGACAATGAGCAGGCAGCAAATGATGCCGGCCAGGACGTAACCCGCCGCCAACCAGATTCCGCCGAAAACCAGCCAGATGACGTTCAGGACCACGGAGAGAGTGTTTCGCATAGCTCAAGTCTCTCCCACGACCCCAGGGGGGCACCATGGGGTATCACCCTGATCGGTCCCCCAGATCGGTAACGCTTGCCCACGATTCGGCCCGAAGACCTTGGGGATTCGGTTGGCGAGCCTCAAACGGGCGAGATTATTGGACGCCGCCGGCGGTCGGTCGAGAATCCCCTCGTTGTCCTCGGCCAAAACCAGGAGTGAGATTGACCGCACCAACGACGTGATCTCCCGGCCCGTCGGCCAACCGGAGACGTAGTTTCGACTCCCCTTCGGCGCGCACCATTCCATCAGTGACAGGCTGACGAGCACCCCGGTCGTCCTGTGGGACGTCGACACCTTGGACTGGAAGCACCGCAACACCGAAAAGATGGTTGACGCCGCGATTAAACAGACCAAGCCGGGGTCGATCGTCTGGATGCACGACATCCACTCGGACACCGTCGAAGCCGTGCCCAGGATCCTTGCGGGCCTGCGCGCCGAGGGCTATACCTTTGTCACCGTCTCCGAGCCCATGGGGCTTGCGGGACCCGACGCCGGTGAAGCCTATGCCCATGCGCCTCGGCCCGCGAAGCCGGACAACCGGGAGACGGGGAAAGCGGGACGCTGAAGTTCGCTACCCTTAACTCCATGAGCATTCCCCCAGAGCGCAAGCTGCCGATCAGCGGCCGCGCCGTCGACGACCCCAGCTTTTACCAACCCGAACCCGTGTCGTTTGTCCGCCGCGGGAGCCGTTTGCATGGCCGTCGCGCCGACGCCTGGGAGCGGACGGCCAGCAAGTACATTATTGATCTTCCGCGGGACCGTACCGACACCTCGGTGGGTGAAGGCTACACCTTCGATTCGCAGGAGATCTACGGGCGCAAGGCGCCGCTGATTGTCGAGATCGGCTCGGGCCTGGGCGAGGCCATGGCCTATGCCGCCGGCCAGGACCGCGAGACGGATTTCCTGGCCGTGGAGGTCTACCGACCCGGGCTGGCAGCGCTGATGGTGCGCGTGGAAAACAGCGAACTGACCAACGTGCGCGCGGTGCAGGCGAACGCGCCCGAAGCCCTGGACTCCATGCTCCCGGCCGGCTCCGCCTCCGAGATCTGGATCTTCTTCTCCGATCCGTGGCACAAGATCCGCCATCACAAGCGCCGACTCATCAAGGAGTCGTTCCTGCCCAAGCTCGAACGCGTGCTGGAGCCGGGCGGGATCGTTCGGCTCGCCACCGACTGGTCCAACTATGCCGAGCAGATGCGCGAAGTCTTCGACGCGGCACCCGCATTCACCAACCTGCACCCGGGCGAGCTGTCCGGCGAGGACAGCAATCTCACCAAGGTCCGCCGCCTCGGCCTGGAAAAAGAGGACAAGGACCCGGACTTCATCGACGAGCTCGGCGGCTGGGCCCCGCGCTTCGAGGGCCGCACCCTGACCAGCTTCGAGGGCAAGGCGCTGAAGGCCGGACGCCTGATCTTTGACCTGGCCTACCGCAAGGCCCTCTAGGAACAACGGTTGGCGGGCGGTGTCGGGCGCGGGCCCGGCACCGCCCGCCGCGTTTAAGGCAGGGGTTGCTGTCCGGTGGTGATCAGGGCCAGGTTGCGCAGCGAAAGCGTGCCGGGGTCCCGATAGCCCCGCGTCGGGGACGCTTGGTCCTCCCGGAACTGGGAGGTGTTGTGGCCCGTGGCGGCATGGAGTCCCAGCTCGGGTCTGGCCCCGACGTTGAATGTGTGGCCGGAAAGCAATTTGCGTCCGGAGAGCAGGTGACCCAGCCCTGCCAGCCAGTCCCCGGCGGCGATGGCCTCGTAGATGTTCTGCGCCGGCACGTTGAGCCGGCCCGGCTCGCGGACGAAGCGCCGGGGAATCCCGGCCGAGCCAACCATGGCCAGGGCCTGCGCCCGCAGCCCGTACCCGGAGTCCGCATCGAGCACCTGCGCCGCAAGGGTCGCCGCATAGGAGTGTGCCTCCACGGCCAGGTGCGGGTGGTCGGGCCGCAGTCGGGCAAACGTGGCCAGGTCGCGCCCCAGCAGGTGCAGGCCGCGCCGCGCGGCCTGGTTCAGCAGGGCGCCGGCAAGGTTCGGCGTCCGGTAGCCCAGCCAGGCGACCACGGCGGGAGAAGGGATGCCGACCTTCCGCTGTTCCAGGTACAGCTGCCCGGCCTCGCGCACGCTGCCCCACAGGGCGTTGCGGGCCCGGATCCCGGTCCCGGAGAGCTGGAAGGTGATGTGGGTGGCGGTGTCCAGGTTGCCCACGGCTATGGCTGCCAGAGGTTCGCGTGCGGAGAGGTCGAGGTACAGCAGGTGGCGTGCGGGGATGGCCGGATCCATCGATCCCGGCCGCAGCGCATGCGCGGTGCCGTCCAGGCCCTGGCGGTGGGTCCGGCCCAGCCTGCCGCGGATTGCACACAGGGCCTCGAACCGGTCGTGGGCCTCGGCCGTGAGCCGGGCGTAGCCCTCACCCATGGGCGTCGACGCTTGCTCGAGGCGCATCCATCGCGGCTACTTGCCCCGCGGCTTCCACACCACCACGGCCTGGCTGCGGCCGCGCGGTCGTTGGCCCCGGGCCAGCGACACCACGTCGCCGGTGCTGCCGGCGGCAAAGACGCGTCCGAGCCCGGCCGCCTGGTGGGCGCTGCGCAGGGCGAAGACCTCGTTGCTGAGTTCACCGACCCGGGAGCGCAGGGCGGCAACCTGGTTTTCCAGTGCCATGATGCGCTTGATTCCTTCCAGGGACACCCCGTCCTTGGAAAGCCGCTGGATTTCCCGCAGCAGCTCCACGTCGTGTTCGGAGTACCTGCGCTGCTTGCCGCCCTGGCGCGAGGGCGAAACCAGGCCCAGGCGGTCGTATTGGCGCAGCGTCTGGGGGTGCATGTCGGCCAGATCGGCTGCCACTGAAATGACGAAGATCGGCCTTAGTCGGTCATTGCCCATGATCCCTGCCTTTCAATCGTTTTCATCCACCGTAGCCAACTTCTTGGTCAGGCGAGGCGCCCCCGTGCCGCTGGTGGGCGGCACGGGGACGGTCGGTAGTTAGAGCGTGGCTCGTGCGAGCAGGCCCTCGCGCGGGTTCTCTGCCTTGGTTGCCTCGGCGAAGGCCTCGACCGCCGCCTTGGCTTCCTTGGAAAGATTCTGCGGGACCACCACGTCCAGGGTGACCAGAAGGTCGCCCGTGGCCTTGGAGGTGCTCACGCCGCGTCCCTTCAGGCGCAGGGTGCGGCCATGCGAGGAGCCTGCCGGGACCTTGAGCTTGACGGTCTCTCCGCCCAGCGTGGGAACCTCGATCTGCCCGCCCAGGGCGGCCTCGCCAAAGGTCACCGGCACGTGGATCCGGATGTTGTTGTCCTCGCGGATGAAGAACGGGTGCGGCTTGACGGTGACCTTGACGATCAGGTCCCCGGCGCCGGCCGTGCCGGGCGCACCCTTTCCGCGGACGCGCACCGATTGCCCGTCCTTGATCCCCGCGGGAATCCGCACGTCGATGACCTCGCCGTTGGCCTCGCGCAGGCCGATGGTGGTCCCCTTCATGGATCCGGCAAAGGAGATCGTGGTGCTGGCGGTTCGATCGGCGCCCTTGCGCGGTGCCTGCTGGCCAAAGCCGCCGAAGCCGCCGCCTCCGCCAAAGAGGTCGGCAAAGTCCGGTGGCACCTGGCTGCCGCCGCCGCGACGGCCCCCGCCGCCGGTGTTGAAGAGGTTGGAGAAGACATCCTCGAAGCCGTTGCCCGGCGCTCCGCCGTGGCCGCCGGCACTGAACCGTGCCCCCGATCCCATGGCGCGGATGGCATCGTACTGCTGGCGGTCCTCGGGGTCCGACAGCACCGAATGGGCCTCGGTGATGTCCTTGAACCTGCGCTCGGACTCGGCATCGCCGGAGTTGGTGTCCGGGTGGTACTTGCGCGCCATCTTCCGGTACGCCTTCTTGATGTCCGCGTCGCTGGCGTCCTTGGAGACGCCAAGAATGGCGTAGAAATCCTTATCGACCCAGTCCTGACTTGCCACCGGGCGCCTCCTTTGCTGTAAAAAAATCCTTGTGGCCCGCCCGCCGTTGGATCTTGGCGGGGGGAAAAATCCGTGATGTGCTCCACCAAGTATGCGGCGGATCGCCTGTTCCATCACTGGAACCGAGGCGAGCCGCCGCACATTGGTGGGGGGTGCGGCGCCTGCAGTGCTGCAGGTGCCGCGTGTGGTGGTTACTCCCCGAGGGAGACGATCACCTGGGCCGCGCGAAGGATGCGCTCACCCTTCTTGAACCCGGGGCGCAGCACCTGTGCCACGTGATCCGCCGGGATCTCGGCGTTCGGCTGCTGGATCAGTGCCTCGTGCACGTTCGGGTCGAATGCCACTCCGGCCTCGGCGATGCGCTCCAGGCCGAGGCCCTCGAGCACCGCGTCGAGCTTGTTGGCGATCGATGCGAACGGACCGTCGACCAGGTCGCCGTGCTGGCGTGCCGCGTCGATGTCATCGAGCACCGGCAGCAGGTTGGCGATGACCGACTGTACGGCGACTTCGCGTGCCACGTCGCGGTCGCGCTCGACGCGCTTGCGGTAGTTGACGTATTCGGCCTGCAGGCGCAACAGGTCGTCGCGCAATTCGGCTTCCTTGTCGACGGCCGGGGTCTCGTCCCCGGTCGCGCTGGCTGCCTCGTTGAGGATGGCTTCGGCCTGGCTCAACGCGTCGCCCGAGTCATGGGCTTCGTCAACGGGCGTGACCTCTTCGTGTGAGGCGGCCTCGTCGTGATTTTCCTCTGACATGGTCGATGCGCCCCTTTACTTCTTGACGTTTTCGTCGTCTTCGTCGATGACCTCGGCGTCAACGATGTCTTCCTCGGCGTTCGGTGCCTCGGCGTCGTCGGCTGCTGCTGCGCCTTCGCTCTGTGCCTGCGAGTAGATGGCCTCGCCCAGCTTGGTCTGCGAAGCCTGCAGCTTCTCGAACGCGGTCTTGACCTCGTCGTCGTTGTCCTGCTTCTCCAGGGCGGCCTTCAGCGCGTCGACGTCGGCCTGGACCTCGGTCTTGACCTCTTCGGGCAGCTTGTCGGCGTTGTCCTTGATGAGCTTGTCGACCGAGTAGGCGGCCTGCTCGGCGGCGTTGCGGGTCTCGGCTGCCTCGCGGCGGGCCTTGTCCTCGGAGGCGTGCTCCTCGGCTTCGCGGACCATGCGCTCGATGTCGTCCTTGGACAGAGCGGTGCCGCCGGTGATGGTCATCGACTGCTCGACCCCGGTGCCCTTGTCCTTGGCCGAAACGTGCACGATGCCGTTGGCGTCGATGTCGAAGGTGACCTCGACCTGCGGGATGCCGCGCGGCGCCGGGGCGATGCCGGTCAGCTCGAAGGTACCCAGCGGCTTGTTGTCGCGGGTGAACTCGCGCTCGCCCTGGAAGACCTGGATGGAAACCGAGGGCTGGTTGTCCTCGGCGGTTGTGAAGGTCTCCGAACGCTTGGTCGGGATCGCGGTGTTGCGCTCGATCAGCTTGGTCATCACACCGCCCTTGGTCTCGATGCCCAGTGCCAGCGGGGTGACGTCGATGAGCAGAACGTCCTTGCGCTCGCCCTTCAGCACGCCGGCCTGCAGTGCGGCGCCAACGGCGACGACCTCGTCCGGGTTCACGCCCTTGTTGGCGTCCTTGCCGGCCAGTTCCTTGACCAGGTCGACGACTGCCGGCATGCGGGTCGAGCCGCCGACGAGGATCACGTGGGCGATCTCGGAGACCTTCACGCCGGCTTCGGCGATGACGTCCTTGAACGGCTTGCGGGTGCGCTCGAGCAGGTCGTTGGTCAGTTCCTGGAACTTGGCACGCGAGAGGTGCTCGTCCAGGTGGACCGGGCCGTCGGCGGTGACCGAGAGGTACTGCAGGGAGATGTTGGTGGAGGTGGCGCTGGAGAGTTCCTTCTTGGCCTGCTCCGCTGCTTCCTTCAGGCGCTGCAGGGCGATCTTGTCCTTGGACAGGTCCGCACCCTTCTGCTTGGCCTGGGCCAGCAGCCAGTCAACGACGCGCTGGTCCCAGTCGTCGCCGCCGAGGCGGTTGTCGCCCGAAGTGGCGCGCACCTGGATGGTGGAGAAGTCGTCTTCGTCCTTGCCGACTTCGAGCAGGGAGACGTCGAAGGTTCCGCCGCCGAGGTCGAAGACCAGGATGAGCTCGTCTTCCTTGCCCTTGTCCAGGCCGTAGGCCAGGGCTGCAGCGGTCGGCTCGTTGACGATGCGCAGGACGTTCAGGCCCGCAATCTCGCCGGCTTCCTTGGTGGCCTGGCGCTCGGCGTCGTTGAAGTATGCCGGGACGGTGATGACGGCGTCGGTGACCTTTTCGCCCAGGTAGGACTCGGCGTCGGTCTTGAGCTTCATCAGCGTACGTGCGGAGATTTCCTGCGCGGTGTACTTCTTGTCGTCGATCGCGACGTTCCAGTCGGTGCCCATGTGGCGCTTGACCGAGGCGATGGTGCGGTCGATGTTGTTCACGGCCTGGCGCTTGGCGATGTCGCCAACCAAGACCTCGCCGCTCTTGGCGAAGGCGACGACCGACGGGGTGGTGCGGTTGCCTTCGGCGTTGGCGATGACGGTGGGCTCGCCACCTTCGAGGACGGATACAACGGAGTTGGTGGTTCCGAGGTCAATACCTACGGCACGAGACATGGGATGCTCCTTCTTACCTTGGGAAAATGATCCAACGCCGGCCCGATTCGCATCGGTTGAGCGTTCTGGACTCAAGTTTACCGAAGGGCAAAACGATGTCAATTCAAAGTTGAGTGAATGTGACTCAACTTTGGGTCCTGCGGGCGTTTCGATGCCTGGAAACCGGAAAAGTTCCCCGGAATTCCGGGGAACTTCGAGTTGGCTGTGAAACCCGTTCGCTGACAGAGATCGAGCCGAAGGGCTCCCCTCGTCATGCCCCGGAACGCCGCCGGCCGCGAGAATCGCAACCAGCGGATTGATGCCGATGGCCATGCCGAAGACCGATACAAACGGGACCCAATGAACGGAACTGCCGGCACCGGCATTTGCAGCAATCCGCGGCCGCAGGGACTCGATCAAGGTTTTCACCAGTGCCGCACGGGTCGATGCCGCGAGCGCAGGCGCCATGCGGAATGAATGATTCGATTCCGCCGGCACCGGCGCGCGGTGTTTCCCCAAGATTATTGGTTGGCCACGCCGTGCTCGACGTTCGAAAGGATGATCTCCCGGTGTCCGGAACCCACCGGATCCAGACAAGGGGATGAAGCCGAAAAGTTCGACAGGGTCCCTTAAACGCGGCTGGGTCCGGGTCCACAACTTTCGTTGTGAACCCGGACCCAGCCAAAGGCTCAAGCCCGGCCACCCGGGGTGGCCGGAGAGACCTTAGAAGTTGCGGCCGTTCGAGGCCGGCGACGAAGCGCGGCGCGGACCGCGGCCACGGCCTGCCCCGGTTGCGGCTTCGACCTTGGAAGCACCCAGTGCGTCGGCGATGGTGTTGCCGCCGCGCGGACGGGAACCGGCGCCGGAACCCTGGCGCTGGCCCGCATTGTTGCGTGCAGCCGCCGAGCCACGGTTGGGAACGGCGCTGCGACGGGCCACGTCGCGGTCGTCCTGGCGCACGTCGGTGCGGCGATCCGCGCGGTTGTCAGTGCGGCGTTCGCCGCCGCGGGAAGCAGATGCGCCGCGGTTCTCGGTGCGGCGTTCGCCGCCACGGCCCCCGGCTGCAGCGTAGCCACGGCCCTCGCCGCGGTTCTCGGTGCGGCGTTCGCCACCGCGACCGGCAGGGGCAGCGTTGCCGCGACCCTCTCCACGGTTTTCGGTGCGGCGTTCTCCGCCACGGTTCTCGGTGCGGGTGCGCGGGGCCTCGCCGGTGCTGCTCTTGGCGGTGCCGCGTCCGCCGCGGCGACGGCCCCGGCCGCCTGCTGCGTCGGAGTCGTTCAGGGTGTCCTTGCGGACGGTGGCGGTGCTGCGCAGCTGCGGTGCCACATAGGCAACGGGCTCGGCACGCTCGCCAACGACGTCGGAAACGACCTGCGCGTTCGGGGTCACCTTGACCATCGGCACCTTCAACCCGGCGGCCTTGAGCAGCGACTTCACGTCGCTCTGCTGGTCCGGGGTGGCAATGGTGACAACGGTTCCGTCCGAACCGGCGCGGGCCGTGCGGCCCGAGCGGTGCAGGTAGGCCTTGTGCTCTGCCGGCGGGTCGATGTGGACCACGAGCTCGACGCCGTCGACGTGCACGCCACGGGCGGCAACGTCGGTGGCCACCAGCACGCGGGCATCCCCGGCCGAGAAGGCGGCAAGGTTGCGGTCGCGGGCGTTCTGGCTCAGGTTGCCGTGCAGGTCAACCGTCGGGATGCCGCACTTGGACAGCCAAACGGCCATCTTCTTGGCGTGGTGCTTGGTGCGCATGAACATGATGCGGCGCCCGGAGCCGGAGGCCAGGGTGCGAACCAGTTCCTTCTTGTCGTCGTTGGACACCAGGAACACGTGGTGCTCCATGGTGTTCACGGCGGCGGTCGGGGCATCGACCGAGTGCACGGTCGGGTTCTCGAGGTAGCGCTGGACGAGCTTGTCCACGCCGTTGTCCAGGGTGGCGGAGAAGAGCATGTGCTGGATGCCGCGGGGTGCCTGGTCCAGGATGCGCTTGACGACCGGCAGGAAGCCGAGGTCGGCCATGTGGTCGGCCTCGTCCAGCACGGAGATTTCCACGCGGGACAGGTCGGCGACGCGCTGCTTGAGCAGGTCCTCGAGGCGGCCCGGGCAGGCGATGAGGATGTCAACGCCGGCGTTCAGGTCCTTTTCCTGGCGCAGCTGCGAGACGCCGCCGAAGACGACGGCAACGCGCAGGTCAACGGCCTTGGCCAGCGGCTCAACGACCTTGGCGATCTGGGTGGCCAGTTCGCGGGTCGGTGCCATGATCAGGGCACGCGGGAAGCGGGCCTTGCGCGGCTTGGGGTTGGCTGCCAGTCGGGCAACCACCGGGAGGGAGAAGGCCAGGGTCTTGCCCGAGCCTGTCTGACCGCGGCCGAGCACGTCGCCGCCGTTCAGGGTGGTGGGAAGGGTGGCTTCCTGGATGGGGAATGCGCTTTCGATTCCCTGCGCCGCGAGGACGTCGGCAAAGGTTGCGGGCACGCCAAGGGAAGTGAATGAAGGACTCACGTGGTACTTTCTCTCAAAGCTTCGCACGACGGTTTCGGCGCGCGTGGTCGCCGAAGAAAAGAGAGAACCTTGATGGCGCTAGGCGCACATCGACCGGCCGCGAGCGGCTCCCGCAAGGGGAGACGGAGCATGCGGCGGGTCGGGAAATCCAGTCTGTCGACGCATAGACCCTCGGATGGCAAGCAGAGTGCTCGCACCTTACCGATCTACAAGTAACCAGCTTATCAGTACCCGGCCCGTCGCCGAACGAGAGATCCGTTACCTTGTGCTTCCGAGCTTGCTCGGCCACCAGACCTTAGGGCCGATGTCGCGGACCAGCGCCGGGACCAGCAGCGATCGCACGACCAAGGTGTCGAGCAGGACGCCGAAGGCCACGATGAATCCGAGCTGGACCAGGAACATGATGGGGATGATGCCCAGGGCGGCGAAGGTCGCGGCCAGCACCACGCCCGCGGAGGTGATCACCCCTCCGGTGACCGCCAGCCCGCGCAGGACCCCGGAACGCGTCCCGTGGACCAGGGACTCCTCCCTGACCCGGGTCATCAGGAAGATGTTGTAGTCAACTCCCAGCGCCACCAGGAACACGAAGCCGAAGAGCGGAACCGAGGGATCTGCCCCGACGAAGTCGAAGACGCCGTTGAACACCCAGGCGGAGACGCCCATGGCCGTTCCATAGGACAGCAGGGTCGTGGCCACCAACAGCACCGGGGCCAGGATCGAGCGCAGCAGCAACATCAGGATCATCAGGATGGCACCGAGGACCAGCGGGATGATCTTGACCAGGTCCGCCTGCGCCGTGCTCGCGGTGTCGGCCAGCGTTGCGGTGGTTCCGCCGACCAGCGAGCCGGCATCCACTTGGTGGAGCATCTCGCGCAGGTCGATCAGCGTGGACTTGGCGGCATCGGAATCCGCGGCGTCGTTCAGGGTGATGGACATCTGGCTGCGGCCCTCGACAACCTGGGGATCCCGGCCGGCCCGGGCCATCGCGGGGCCGCCGTCCTCGGCCTGCAGATAGGCCGAGGCCACCCCGTCGGCGTCCTGCACCGAGGCCAGCAACTCGTTCGCCTCGGATTCATCGACGATGGCAAACAAGGGGCTCCCGGTGCCACCCGGGAAATGTTCGCCCAGCACGATTTGCCCGTCGCGGGAATCGGTCTGGCCCAGGACCAGCTCGCTCTGCGGCACACCCGTGGCCTTCAGCTGGGTCATGCCCAATGCCCCGGCGGCCAGGACCAGCACGGTCAGCACCCAAATGGGTCGGGGATGGCGGCCGACAAATCCGGCGACGCGTCCCCACATGCCGGCTGGCAACTCCTCGGCGGCCAGCTGGACCTCCGGCCTGGGCATGAAGGGCCAGTATGCCTTCCTGCCCAGCAACGCCAAGGCGGCGGGGAGGAATGTCAGCGCGGCGACGACGGAGAAGACGATGCCGCTGGCACCGATCGGGCCCAGTGCCTTGTTGGAATTCAGGTCGGAAAAGAGCAGGCACAGCAGGCCCACGGTCACGGTGCCGCCGGAGGCCAGGATCGGTTCCGCAGATCGCTTCCACGCTGTCGCCACCGCGTCCCAGCGATCTTTCCCGCCGGACAGCGCTTCCTTGTGCCTGGCCACGAACAACAGGGAATAGTCTGTCGCCGCACCGATGACGAGGATCGAGAGGATGCCCTGGCTTTGCCCGTCCAACCGGATCCAGCCTTCCTTGGCCATGAAGTACACCGCCAGGATGGCTGCGCAGAGCGCGGCGACTGCGGTGAAGAGCACCGTGAGCGGCAACAGGACGGAGCGGTAGACCAGCAGCAGGATCAGGAAGACCGCGCCCAGCGCCACGCCCAGCAGTACGCCGTCGATCCCGCCGAAGGCCTCAACGAGGTCGGCACTGAAGCCGGCCGGCCCGGTGACGTAGGCACGGGTGCCACCGGGGACCCGGTCGGCCAGTTCGGCCCGGAGCGTCTCGACGGCATCCTCGACCTCGCCGCTGCCATCCAGCGGAACGAGCAACTGGGCGGCAAGTCCGTCCTCGGAGGCGAAGGGACCGACAATGTCGCCGTCCAGTCCGTTCAGGTCCTTCAGCGATGCCGTCAGCGCCTTGATCTCTTCCTGGTCGATGGCCGATTCCCCGGCAATCACCACCACCGCTGGGATGGCGTCGGAGGTGCGGAACTTGGCCTGCCATTCCAGGGCCCGGGTCGCCTCGGCCGTGGCCGGCAGGAATGCGGCCTGGTCATTGGTTTGCACCTCGCCGAGCTTGCCGAAGGTCGGCCCGCCCACTCCCGCAACACCCAGCCAGATCGCCACCAGCACAACGGCCAGCAGCGCGCGAAAGACCGCCTTCGCCGTTCCGTGCCGGCCGGTGTCGATCCCGGCCTCCAAGACTTGTTTACCCACGATCCACTCCTCGTTGTTCGGACGGTTTTCCGCTCGTCGATCCACTGCGTTTCCATCAAAGAGTATTTCCATCATGGAACTATTACAAGTAACGGCATAGAATGGCCATCATGGATCCCACCGCCGCCTTCGAACTCGTCATGCTGCTTCAGCAGTTCGGACAGGCGTCGGACAGGTACGTCGAGTCCACCGGCACCCGGCACAAGACCCACCGCACGGACATGAACGCCCTGGCCGTCATCATGCGCTTCGAGCGTGCGGGAACCCCGCCAACGCCGGGCGACCTCTCGCGGTCCCTGCAGCTCAGCTCACCGGCCACCAGCGCCATGCTGGACAGGCTCGAACGCATTGGCCACATCGAACGGCTCCGCATTGACAAGGACCGACGCGTCGTCCGCATCAAGATGACCCCGAAGGCGCAAGCCGACGGGCGCGCCATGTTCGCACCCCTGGCGGCCAGCATGATGGATGTCATTTCCGCCTACACCGATGACGAAGTGAAACTGATTTCACGCTTCATGGCCGACGCGACGGCCGGTGTCGACAAGGCACGCCACGACGCCGACAGTCCCTGACCGGCGCAACGACGGGCAATGCACGCCGGGGGGAATGAACACCACAGGACTCCCCGGCGAGCGCCCGGTGCAGGACGGACGCTCCCCCCTCCACATGCGCAAGAAGATCGGCGACGCGGGGTTCGCGCCCGGACAGGATCCCGCTTTCCGGCTGCCTTGCGGCCTCTGGTTCAAAATGACGATTCGCACTAGGCTCGGGACCACTGTCGGCCGAACGCTGGTGCGTTCATGATTGTTGAGGACGAGCCCCACCATGACCGAACACCCCACCACGGGCACGCCCGCTCCCCTTGCCGCGGGATTCGATTCCACGCGCACCCTGGAGTTTCCGCCCGGATTCCACTTCGGCTCCGCCACCGCGGCCTTCCAGATCGAGGGTGCCGGCCACGAAGACGGCCGCGAGGATTCCATCTGGGACGCCTTCTGCCGGGTGCCCGGGGCGGTGTTCGCCGGCCATGACGGATCGGTTGCCGCGGACCACTACCACCGGATGCCGCAGGACGTGGCGCTCATGGCCGAGCTCGGACTGGACACCTACAGGTTCTCCACCTCCTGGGCGCGCATCAAGCCCGGGGACCGGGATCTGAACCCGAAGGGACTGGACTTCTACTCGCGACTCGTCGACGAGCTGCTGGGCCACGGGATCGCCCCGTGGCTCACCCTCTACCACTGGGACCTGCCCCAGGCCCTGCAGGAACGCGGCGGCTGGGCGAACCGCGACACCGCCTACCGCTTTGCCGACTACGCCCTGGAGGTGTTCGAGCACCTAGGGGACCGCGTCAGCCAGTGGACCACGCTGAACGAACCCTGGTGCTCCTCCTTCCTCTCCTACGCCGGCGGCGACCACGCACCTGGGCACACGAACCCCGCCGAGGCGGTGGCCGCCGCGCACCACCTGCTGCTGGGGCACGGTTTGGCGACGGGCGCCATGCGGGAAGTCGCGGGCAAGGACCACCGGTTGGGGATCACGCTGAACTTCACCGTGGCCGACCCCGCCGACCCCGAAGACGCGGCCGACGTCGATGCCGCCCGGCGCATCGACGGCGCCTTCAACCGCGTGTTCCTGGACCCGATCTTCCACGGCCAATACCCCCAGGACGTGCTCGGGGACATGGCCGAGGCGGGGCTGGAGAAGCAGATTCGGGGCAACGACCTGGAAATCATCGCGGCCCCCATCGACATGCTGGGCGTGAACTACTACAACGGGGAGCTGGTCGCCGGAAACAAGCTGCCGCCCGGGCCGGAGGAGTCCCTGGTGTTCGCCTCCGAACGCGGCCTGCCCCGCCGCTCCCCGATCGTGGGCAGCGAACGCGTCGCCCGGGTCTCGCGCGGACTGCCGCGCACCGCCATGGGCTGGGAAGTGCAGCCCGAGGGGCTGGAGCGGTTGTTGTTGCGCTTGCAGGAGCACTACACCGGACCGGCGGGCATCCCCATGGTGATCACGGAGAACGGCGCCGCCTACAACGACGTCGCCGACGCATCGGGCTTCGTCGACGACTCCGCGGACCGGCTTGCCTTCATCGATGCGCACCTGCGCGCCACCCACCGGGCCATGGAAAAGGGCGCGGACGTGCGCGGGTACCTGGTGTGGTCGCTCATGGACAATTTCGAGTGGGCGTTCGGCTACGACAAGCGGTTCGGGATCGTGCGCGTCGACTATGAAACCCAGCGGCGCATCCCGAAGGCCTCGGCCCGGTGGTACGCGCAGGTTGCCGCATCGCACCGGGTACCGGCCCGCCCGTAGCCTCGGACCGCCCGCCTGCCGGGCACCTCGGGTACGGCGGGGCAGGTGCCCTGCCCTAAGCTTGACCGGTGACTCTTTCCCTGTGGCTCTCGCTTCTTGGCGCCTCGACGCTGATCAGTTTCACCCCGGGCGCCGGGGCCATCAACACCATGACCAATTCGCTGAACTCCGGCTTCCGCCGCTCCATGTGGGGCATCCTGGGACAGCAGGCGGCCTTGCTGGTGCACGTGGTCGTGGTCGCCGCCGGCGTCGGGCTGCTGGTCTCCCGTTCCCCGCTCGCCTTCACCCTGATCCGCTACGGAGGCGCCGCCTACCTGGTGTACCTGGGGGTGCGGTTGATACTGGCCAAGCCGCAGGGAGCGGCGGAGATCGACGTGCAGGGCCGCGAATCGGCGCTCTCGATGTTCCGGCGCGGGCTGTGGGTCAACCTGCTCAACCCCAAGGCCATCGTCTTCTTCCTGGCCTTCACGCCCCAGTTCATCCGCCTCGACGCCCCGGCGCTGCCGCAGTACCTCGTCTTCATCGGCACCATCGTGGCAGTGGACATCGCGGTGATGTGGCTGTTCTTCGCCGCGTCCGCCAAGAGCTTCAGCCGCTTCACCGCCACCGAGCGCGGCCAGCGGATCCTGAACCTCGTCTTCGGCACGCTGTTCATCTTCGTCGCCGCCCTGCTCGTCTTCATCCACTGAGCCGTCGCCGTCACGCCACCGGTGGGCCCGGTTGTCAAGGGCACAATCCGATAACCATCGCCATGAACCGTGTTTGGGCCTGTCACTAGGTGCGTAAGGGCCCTAGACTAAAACCATGTTCCGGATATTGACAGTGTGCACGGGCAACATCTGCCGCTCCCCCATGGCCGAGTACATGATTCGCACCGCCCTGAGCGATGCAGGAATCCTTGATGTCTCGGTCGAGTCCGCCGGCACCAGCGACGGCGAGGCCGGCCACGGGATCGATCCGCGGGCCGCCGCCATCCTGCAGTCCCACGGCATCAACGCCGAGGAGCACGTGGCGCGGGTCCTGGACGCCGACATGATCACGGGTGCCGACCTGTTGCTGGCCATGGACCAGGAACACCTGGCGGCCCTGGCCAAGATGTTGCCCTCCGACCCCTCTGCTCCCCGGCCCGACCTGCGCATGATGCGCTCCTTCGACACGACCCTGGCCTCCGCCCCGGTCGAGGGCCAGGGCATCTACGATCCGTGGTTTGGCGACTCGGCGGATTTCCGCCTGTGCTGGCAAATGGTCAACGCCGCCATCCCCGGAGTGCTCGACTACGTGCGCGCACACACCATGCCCCAACGTGGCAACTAGCCCCGTACTGCTCCTTGGCATCGATGGGCGATCCGGCGCCGGGAAGAGCACGCTTGCCGCTGAACTGGCGACCGCGCTGCGCCGCCACCGCGAGGTAGCCCTCTTCCACCTGGAGGACATCTACCCCGGATGGGACGGCCTGGAAGCCGGCACCCACGCCTATGTCACCGAGGTCCTGGCGCCCCTGGCCCGCGGCGAGGCGGCCAGCTGGAACGGCTGGGACTGGGCGGCCAACGCCACCGGTCCGCGTTCCGCGCTGTCCCCCGCCCCCGTGGTCATCATCGAGGGCGTGGGCGCGGGCTGCGCCGCCGCCCGCGAACTGCTCGATGCCCTGGTGTGGGTCCAGGTGCCCGACGAAACCCGCAAGAGCCGGGCGCTGGAACGCGACGGGGAGGTCTTCGCCGCGCACTGGGACCGCTGGGCTGCCCAGGAACACGCGTACCTCGACGGCGACGCGGTGCCCGAGCATGCAGACGTCACCGTCGAGAACAGGGCGGACGGAAGCGCCCCGGACCATGTCCTGCGTGTGCTGAAGGCGCTGCCCCGGTGTTCCTCCGTGCTCTCCCCCGAACGCACCGAGTCCGCGGCCCAGGCCCCGGCACACACGGTGCTGCGGGCTGCGCCCGACGCCGCCGCCCTCTTCGAGGCGCTGTACGCCGGGGCGGACCACGCGGTCCTGCTCGAATCCAGCAACCTCCGCTTTGCCGACCCGCGCCAACGCAACCGCTACTCCATCATGGCCGCGGCCACCACCGAGAACTGCGCGGTCTACGAACACCGCGGCGGGGCCGGGATGCTGCGCGAGGGCACCGCGACCGCCAGGTTCACCGGCGGCTTCTTCGAGTGGCTCGCCCGCAGCTGGGACGCGGCCGGCTTCCTGCCGGAGCAGGGCGAGCTCCCCTTCGTGCCCGGCTGGCTGGGCTACCTGGGATACGAACTCAAGCGGGAAACCGGCGGCAGCGACATCCGGCCCGCGCCCGGGGCCACCGGGCAGCCGGCTGACGCCGCGCTGATCAGGCCCTCCCGGGTAGTCGTCGTTGACCACCACGAATCCACGGTGCACCTGCTGGCCACGGCCGCCGCGGATGCCGACGGATTCTTCGACCGGGTCCGGGAACTGCTGGCCCGGCTCCCCGCCGCGGTCCCGGTGCCCGCACCCCTGGACCCGGCACCGGCCTTCGCCTCCCACGACGACCGCCCCGCCTACCTGGGCAAGGTCCGCGCCGCGCAGGAACAGATCCGCCTGGGCAACAGCTACGAGGTCTGCCTGACCACGTCCCTGCGTGCCCAGGCGGTGCCCTGCGACCCGTGGGAAAACTACCTGCGGCTGCGCGCGGCAAACCCCGCTCCCTTCGCCCACTACGTCCGCTTCGGCGACATGGCCGCGGCCAGCACCTCGCCCGAGCGCTTCATGTCGATCGGCGCGGACGGCTGGATGCGCGCCGAGCCGATCAAGGGCACCAGGCCGCGCGGGGCAACGCCGGAGGCCGACCTGGCCCTGGTGCAGGAGCTGGCGACCTCGTCCAAGGACCGCGCCGAGAACATCATGATCGTGGACCTGCTGCGCAACGACCTCTCGCACTTCGCCGATCCCGGCACCCTCTCGGTGCCGCGGCTGTGCGCCATTGAAAGCTATGCGACGGTGCATCAGATGGTCTCCACCATCGATGCCAGGTTGCGTCCCGGTGCCCCGCGCGCCGAGGCCATCGCCGCGGCGTTCCCCGCCGGGTCGATGACCGGGGCGCCCAAGGTCTCCACCATGGAGATCCTCGATACGCTCGAGGACGGTGCGGCCCGTGGGCTGTATTCCGGGGCCGTCGGGTACTTCTCCGCCACCGGGGCGGCCGACCTGTCGGTGGTCATCCGCACCCTGGTCATGGGCCGCGGCTCGTCCCCCGGCGGCTGGGACCTGTCCCTGGGCGTGGGCGGGGCCATCACCGCGGATTCATCGCCCGAGGAGGAATGGGACGAGGTACGCACCAAGGCCTTCGGGGTGCTCTCCGCCCTCGGCAGCGTGTTCCCCGGCCAGTAGGCGCGCGCCTCCGGCGCCCGGTGTTCAGCTCGGCGCCCCGCCCCGGTATCGTGGCACCCGTGGGGGCAGCTGCAGTCCAGGCGATGGAATCGGGTGAGTGGCCATGCAGGCGCTGGTCGTGGGTGCGGGGATTGGCGGGTTGGCCGTTGCCGGGGCGCTGGCGCGCGACGGCTGGCAGGTCACCGTGCTGGAGCAGGCGCCGGGACCCCGCACGGCCGGCTACATGATCGACTTCTTCGGCCCCGGCTTCGTGGCGGCCGAATCGCTGGGAGCCATCACGCACCTGCAGCGGCGCAGCGAGCTCTATGAGCGGGCCCGCTACGTCGATCCGACCGGACGCACCCGGGCCCGTTTCCCCATGGATTCCTTCCTGAATGCCGCGCACGGGAAGTTCTTCTCCATCCTTCGCCCCGACATCGAAACGGGATTGCGTGAATGGGTCGGCAATTCGGCCACCATCGTCCAGGGCGCAAAGGTCGTCTCCGTCGAACCGGGCCGGTGCCCGGACGCCGAGGACCCGGGAATGCCCGCACGTGCCTTGTTGGCCGATGGGCGAAGCTTCGAGGCCGACCTGCTCGTCGGGGCGGACGGCATCCACTCGGCGGTGCGCGGTTTCCTGCCCGGCACACCAGCTTCCGGGGTGCTGCGGCATCTGGGATTGCACGTCTTCGGATACGTCTTTTATGATCCAGAGCTTGCCGCAAGCCTCGGGCGCGACGTGGTGCTGAGCGATTCCCTGGTTCGGCAGGCGACGCTGTACGCCCTCTCCGACGGGCGCGTGACGTTCTTCGGGGTCGTGGAGTGCAGCGATCCCGACCCGGACGGCGACGCCCGGGAAGACCTTATCAAGCAGTTCCGCGGCCTGGGCGCGCACGTCGACCGCGCCCTGGCCCGACGCCCGGCGGAGATCTTCGAGGATGTGGTCGCCCTGGCCGTGGTGCCCGCCTGGAGCGCCGGCCGCTGCGTGCTGCTGGGGGACGCTGCCTTCGCCGTCTCGCTGCTTGCCGGGCAGGGCGCCTCGTTGGCCATTTCCGGGGCGAAGGTGCTCGCCGATGCCTTGGGCTCCGGCGGCAACGACATCCCCGCGGCCTTGGCCGGCTACGAAGCGAGCTGGCGTCCCGTGGTGGAACAGCAGCAGGAAGCCGGACGGCGCAACGCCCGGTTCTTTGTGCCCTCCGGCCGCAGGGCGCTGTTGCTGCGCCGGTGGTCGCTGCACCTGATGAGCCTGGGCCCGGTGAACGCCGTCATCGCCAGGCGCGTCTTTGGCGCCTCCGTGGTGGGCAAGGGGCACCCTGCCCCGTGAACCTCCGGTGCCGGATCAGTGGCCTTCACGGGCGAAGAACTCCAGCGCCGCGGACACGACCTTCCCGGGTTGCTCGTCGAGGATGAAGTGCGCTGCCCCCGGGATGCGCAGCAGTTCCATCTCATCGGCGTGCGACTCGTAGCCCTCCAGCAATCTCGCCGGCACCGCGTTGTCCTGGTCGCCCACGGCCAGCAGCGTGGGCGTGGTGAGCCGTTGGTCCATGTAGCCCCCGCGCATCAGCTTGATGAAGGTCGGGAACACGCACTGGCGGTAGATCGCGCCGATTGCCGCCGCCCGCCCGGGTTCGCGCAACTTCGCCAGGTGGTATTCGAGCCGTTCCGGGTCCCAGATGCCCGGGTCCATCACGTAATGCCTGAACATCAGGCGGGCCATCGGCTGCCTGCCGCGGCCCATCAGCAAGGTGGCCATGCCAGGGGTCGCGAGCAGCGGCTCGAACCAGGCGTCCTTGAATACGGGCAGAAATCTCACGTTGAAGCGCAGGAAGGGATGCGGGATCGACAGCGACACCAGCGAGCGCACCCGTTCGGGATGCCGCAGGCACAACATGAACGCGTAGAGGGCGCCGAGGTCGTGGGCGATGATCCGGGCTTGCTTGATGTCCATGGCATCGAGCAGGCCCACCAGGTCCGCCAGCTGGGAATCGAGCGAGTATCCGTCGGCCGGAGCCGAGCTTTGTCCGCAGCCGCGCAGGTCCACGGCGATCACCCGGTGGTTCCGGGCGAGCTCCGGGATCATGCCCGTGAAGACCGTGGCGTCCTGGGGAACCCCGTGCAGCAGGAGCAAAGGCGATCCCGTTCCGGCCTCGGCGACGTGCAGCCGAACGTCCGGCAAGTCGATGAATCTGTGTCCGATCCCGGGGGTGGCCGGTACGGAGCCCGTGGTGGTATCCATGGCACGAAAATACTATCGCTGTAGTATCGAGTCACTATGGTTGTAGTACAACGTTTGGGCCCCTATTCTGGACCCATGCCACCAACCAAGGCCAGGGCCCTGCAGGCCGCCCTCGAGCTGCTCGGAACCGGCGGAATCCGGTCCCTGACCCATGTGCGCGTCGATGCCCGGGCCGGGCTGCCCAGGGGCTCGACCTCCAACCACTTCCGCACGCGCTCCGCCCTGCTGGTCGGTGCCGTGGAGGAACTCGGTGCCCGGGACTCCGCGGCCTTGGCCCTTGCCCCGCCCCCCGAAAGCGCCGAGGGCCTGCTGGAAATGCTCGGTGCGCAATTCCGTGCCGCCACCACCGGCGACCGGCGGCTTAGCGCCGCGCGCTTCGCGCTGTTCGTCGAGGGCATCGGCCACCAGGAGGTCCGCGATGCGGTCTCCCGGGGACGCGCCGGGTTTGAGGCCCTGGTCGTTCCGCTGCTGGGCAGGCTCGGGTCGGCGGACCCCGAGGTTGCCGCCACGGCCTTGATGTCCGCCTACGAGGGGATGCTGCTTTACCACCTGGCCCGCGGCCACGGGCCGGACCCGCAACCGGTGCTAGAAATGGTCTTGCGCGCTGCCCTGCCTCGGCCCGCGGCGCCACCGCACTAAGTCCCCTGGTTCACCGTCCCGGGTCCCGCCGCCTACTGCAAGGTCGCCGAGAGCCGCGCCACGTTGTCGATCCAGCGGTTCACCGGCGTGCGCCGGTTCCATTGCTCCAGGGTCAGCTCGGTCGAGTTTTCCCGGTAGCTGTCCTGCACCTTCATCAGCTCGCTGACCAAATCCGCCCCCAGCAGCATGAGGGTGATCTCGAGGTTCAGCGAGAAGGACCGCATGTCCATGTTGGAGGACCCCATGACCACCACGTCGTCGTCCACCGCCATGCACTTGGAATGCAGGACCGCCGGGGCCCGGTAGAGGTAGATCC
The DNA here is from genome assembly GCF_045798555.1 of Paeniglutamicibacter sp. MACA_103. NCBI lineage: Bacteria > Bacillati > Actinomycetota > Actinomycetes > Micrococcales > Micrococcaceae > Paeniglutamicibacter > Paeniglutamicibacter sp. MACA_103. The sequence goes on from NZ_JBIXLN010000040.1 coordinate 22,255, forward strand.
GCACCCCGGCCCGCAGCAGGGCCTCGTAGTAGGACTGCTGGGCATGCTGCACCAGGGCCTGGTCCCCCTTCTCGCAGACGAAGAGCTCCACCGCCACCCCGCGCTGGGCGGCGGTGGTGATGGCATAAAGCAGCGAGTCGTCCGGCACGAAGTAGGGGCTGGTGATCGAGAGCCGCTCGGTGGCCGAATAGATCAGCGTGTTGAACAGCCGCAGGTTGTTTTCCGTCTCGAAGCCCGGTCCGCTGGGCACCACCTGCCCCAGGTCCTCCCCCGCGTCCGGTGCCTCGCGGATCGCCTCCTCCACGACCGCCAGGTCGTGCAGCAGGTCCTCGTCGGATTCCTGCGACCAGTCGGTCGCGAAGACCACGTCCAGGCTGGTCACCAGCGGGCCGTGGACCTTGACCATGAGCTCGACCCATTCCCGGCCGATCTTGTGCGCGCTGCCGCGCTTGTACCCGGGTTCGATGAGGTTCTGGCTGCCGGTGAAGGCCACCTGCCCGTCCACCACCACGATCTTGCGGTGGTTGCGCAAATCCGGGCGCCGCCACCTGCGCTGGAAGGGTGCCAGCGGAAGCATCCGCCGCCAGTTGATGCCCGCGGCGCTCATCCGCCGCAGCAGGGCGAAATAGCCCTTGACGCGCAGCGAGCCCAGGTGGTCGAAAAGCACCCTGACCTTGACCCCGCGGGCCACCGCACGCTCGAGGGCCTCGAGGATCGGGGCGACGTAGTGCTCGTCGTCGCCGATGATGTAGAACTGCACGTGCACGTATAGCCTGGCCCTGTCGATTTCCAGGCGCATCGCCTCGAGGGATTCCTTGTACCCGGTGATGAACTCCACCGCGTTGCCGTCCTGCAGCGGCAGCGCCCCCAGCTTCCGGTTCAGCTCGACCGCCGAGAGCACCCAGTCGGGGGCTTCGGGCGCCCAGGTGCCCCCGCTCAGGTGCTGGGTGGCCTCGAGGATCGATTCGTTGACACTGCGCTGGCGCTCGATGCGGCGCCTCGACAGCTTGATGTTGGCGAAAAGCAGGTAGAGCAGCAGGCCCGCGACCGGCAGGAAGAAGATGGCCAGCAGCCACGCCATCGCGGTGGTGGGGCGGCGGTTGCCGGGCACGATTCCCACCATGGTGATGCGGATGGTCAGCTCGACGCCCACGGCAATCGACCACAGGGCGGCACCAACCGTCAGCGCGTCGTTGCCTGCTTCCATGGATCCCTCCTTGCCAAAGTCGGTTTCCCGGCCATACCCCACCCTACCGCCAGCACGGCGCGCACCGGAGAACCACTTTCGCGGCGGTAATCTGGTAGCCATGACTGCACTTGTGTTCCTTGACCCCGACTTTTCCGCCGGCCGCGTCGCCGATGCCGCAACCGCCCAGCTTTCGGTCCTCGACCAGGGAGTGACCCGCGGGGACGGGATCTTCGAATCCGCGCTCTACGCCAACGGGGTCGTGCGCAAGCTCGACGCCCACCTGGCGCGGTTGCGCGTCTCGGCCTCGACCAGCGACCTGTTGATTCCGCACGAGGAGGCCTGGCGCGCGGCGATCGCCACCGCCGTGGCCGAGTTCGATGCCGCCACCCCGTGCGAGGAAGCGGTCGTAAAGCTCGTGGCCACCCGCGGCACCGAGGGTACGGACCACGGCACGTCCTGGGTCATGGTCTCCGCGGCCCCCGAGCTGGGACGCCGGCAGCGCGAGAGCGGGGTCTCGGTGATCTTCCTGGACCGCGGCTACGACTCGAAGGTTGCCGAGCGCGCCCCCTGGCTGCTGATGGGCGCCAAGACGCTGTCCTACGCGGTGAACATGGCCGCACTGCGCCATGCCAAGAAAATGGGAGCGGATGACGTCATCTTCGTTTCCAGCGACGGAATCGTCCTGGAGGGCCCGACCTCCACGGTGCTGATCGCGCACCGCGACGGGGACACCAAGCGCCTGATCACCCCGACCCTGGAGACCGGCATCCTTCCGGGCACGACCCAGGGCGCCATCTTCACCGCCGCGCGGGAAGCCGGGTGGGAACTGGGCTACGGGCCGTTGACCCCGCAGAACCTGATGGATGCCGAGGGCGTCTGGCTGGTCTCCAGCGTCAGGCTGCTCACCCCGGTGAATTCGATCGACGGCACCGCCATCGCCCGCGACGGCCAGCTGCATGCCGAGCTCACCGCCATGGTCGACGCCATCCAATAAGGGACTTTCCCGCATCCAGTCCCCCGGCGGATGCCGCGCAGGAATCGAGGTATCCCATGCAAGAACTGTTCCAGCTGGTGCCCGCCGCCTACGTGGTGCTGCGCCGCGGCGGCCAGGTGCTGTTGCAGCTGCGGCAAAACACCGGTTTCATGGACGGGCACTGGGCCTGCGCCGCGGCCGGGCACGTCGAGGCCGGAGAATCGGTGGGCTCCGCAGCGGTGCGCGAGGCGGCCGAGGAAACGGGGTTGCGGCTGGAGCCGCGGGACCTGCTCCCGCTGGCCACCCTGCACCGCACCAACGGCGGGGATTCCCCGCGCGCCCAGCGCGTGGACTTCTTCTTCGCCGCCACCCGCTGGGACGGGGAGCCGAGGATCATGGAGCCGGAGAAGTGCGCGGCCCTTGAATGGTTCGATTTGGATAAGCTGCCCGATCCCATGCCGGAACACGAACGCTACGTACTTGAAAACCTTGCGGCCGGGGCGTTGCCGGCCATCGCCTCCATGGGTTTCGGTGCCTAGCCACCGCTCCGGGAAACGAACGGGTCCCCCTCCCTGCGCGCATGGCAAGATGCACCGGGACCGGGACCCATCGTGTCTCCACCACTAGGTCCAGACCAGGTTCCAGGTTCCCAGCGCGACCGCGGCCCAGGTGGCGGCGGCGCCCAGCAGCAGGCCCGCGGCAACGATGCCCGCATCGCGGCGCCCGTACACCGATTCCCTGAGCCAGGTCCGCTCGTTGGTGCCGAAGCCCTTGGCCTCCATGGTCACCGCCAGGCGCGAGGCCCGGCGGATGGCCTGGACCAGCAGGCCAAAGACCTGCCCCAGGTTGGCGCGCATCCGCTGGCCCACCGAGCCGCGGCTGCCCACGCCCCTTGCGCGCCGGGCCATGCCCAGCGTGGTCCATTCCTCGATCAGCAACCCCAGCAGCCGCATGCCGGCAAGCGCCCCGAGCACGAAGCGGTGCGGAAGCCGCGCCTTCTGCGCCAGCGCATTGGCCAGGTCCGTGGGGTCGGTCGTGAAGAGCACCAGCACCGCGGGGATGGCCACGGCGAAGGCCCGCAGGCCGGTGGCGGCACCGGCCGCCAGCGACCCCTCGGTCACGTCGAAGATGCCCAGGTCCAACAACACCGCCCCGGAGTCGTTGCCCACCAGCGCGGTCCCCCAGGCGCCGAAGAGCGCCGCCAGCAGCAGCGGCCAGCCCCGGGCCAGGAAGCGCGGGATCGAGAGCCCGGCCAGCGGCAATGCCAGGACGGTCGCCAGGACCACCAGGGAGCTGCTGGCCCAGTCCATCGAGGCCACCAGCGGGATCGTTGCCAGTGCGACGGCGACCAGCTTCGCCAGCGGGTTCGCCCGGCCCAGGAAGCTGGCCCCGCCGCGGACATCGGCCTCCAGCAACCCGGGGCGGACCTCCGCGTCCGGGGTCCGGTCCCGGGTGCCCCGGGCATCGAGGACGAATTCGTGGGCGCCCAGTGCGCGGGCGAAGTCGGCGTCGTGGGTCACGGCGATGATCGCCGTGCCGCCCTCCAGCTCCTCGCGCAGCAGCAGTGCAAGCTCGCGCCAGGTATTGGCGTCCTGCCCGAAGGTCGGCTCGTCCAGGATCAGGACCTGCGGGGAGGAAGCCAGGACCGTGGCCACCGAGAGCCGCCGCTTTTCCCCGCCCGAAAGGGTGAAGGGGTTTGCCTCGGCCAGGTGGCCCAGCCGCAGCCGCTCCAGCAATGACTCGACCCGCGAGGCGATTTCCTCATCGGTGAACAGCGGGTCCCGGGTGCCCTGTTTGACCGCGTGCTTCGGGCCGAAGGCCAGTTCCTCGGCCACCGTGTTGGTGACGAATTGGTGTTCGGGTTCCTGGAACACCGAGCCGATGCGGCCCACCAGCTCGGTGGCGCGCCAATGGTAGGGGCGCGATTCGGAGCCGGCCGCCAGTTCCGCGGTGGCCAGCACCGTGCCGGCGGCCGCCGGCAGCAATCCCCCGAGGGTCAGCGCGAAGGTCGACTTGCCCGAGCCGTTGGCCCCGCGCACGCACCAGGCCTCGCCCGCCGCAAGGCGCAGGTCAAGCCCGTCGGCGGCCGGAACACCGCCGCGCTTCCGGGCGACGGCCAGGGCACTGGCCTCGAGCAGCAGGGTGCCGCCTTCCGCGCGCTCATCCCCGGCGCCGATGGCGGGGGTGTATCCGGGCACCCAGACCCCGGCGGAGATCAGTTCCTCGCGAACCTCGCCGGGCCCGAAGAGCTCCTGCGGGGTCCCGTCGTGGGCGATGCCCCCGCCCGGTTCCAGCACGATGACCCGGTCCATGTGCGGCGCCCAGGCTTCCAGCCGGTGTTCGACGATCAGCAGGGTCGCACCGGTGGCATCCAAGGCCCGGATCACCGCGTCGCGGACCTCCAGCACGCCGGCCGGGTCGAGGTTCGCCGTCGGCTCGTCCAGCAGGACCAGCCCCGGGCCCATGGCCAGGATCCCGGCCAGGGCCAGGCGTTGCTTTTGCCCGCCCGAGAGCGCCGCGGTGGGGTGCTCCGGCGGGACGTCGAGCCCCACGGCGTCGAGGGCCTCGATGATGCGCCGGGAGATCTCTTCCGGCGGCACGGAGAGGTTTTCGGCGCCGAAGGCCACGTCGTCCCCGACCCGGGCCTGGACGACCTGGGTCTCGGGGTCCTGTTGCATGAGCCCGACCAGTCCCCGGCCCTGTGCCGCCGGCGTTCCGTCGAGCAGGAGCTCGCCGGAGGAATAGGCATCGTCGTCCTCGTGCAGGACCCCGGCCAGGGCGTAGAGCAGCGTGGATTTGCCGGCACCCGAGGGCCCGGCCAGCAGCACCCGCTCCCCGGCGCGGATTTCCAGGTCAAGGCCCCACAGTGCAGGTTGGGCGCGGTCGGCATGCCGCCACCCCCAGTTGCGGGCGCTGACGGACACGGCCGAGGCCAGCCGGCGTTCCTTGCCGGGGGCGTCGGCTTCACGGTGCAGCATCGAATGTGAAGTCATGAAGGCGACCGCGGCCTAGATGATGGGTTCGGTGGCTGCCTTGCGGCTGGCAAGGGCTCCGAGGGCGCCGGTCTTGGCCAGGGCACGGGTGGCGAAGAAGGACAGCAGCCCGGCGATGACGACTCCCGAGATGGTCATGAACGCGATGTATGCGAAGAGCATGCCGGTGGTGTATTCGGGGAACCAGCGGAAGATGAAGGTGTCGTTGACGCTGCCGAAGAGTCCCGCCGCGCCACCGGCCAGCAGTGCCACGGGCAGGTTGAACTTGCGGTAGCGGAACGCGCCGAAGACCAGCTCCGCGCCGAGGCCCTGGATCAGGCCGGAGGCCAGGACGGTCAGCCCGAATTCCGAACCCATGAGCGCCGAAACCATGGCGGCGACCAGTTCGCAGAACAGTGCGGCGCCGGGCTTGCGGATGATCAGCGCCCCGAGCACCGCGGGGAAGAGCCACATGCCCGAGACCAGGGCGGCCGAGGGCGGGAAGGCCAGGAACAGCACGTCGAGCAGGTGGTGGGTGCTGTTCCAGGCCCAGAAGATGACGCCCGAGGACACGGCGATGACGGCGGCGATGACGATGTCGACGACACGCCAGGACTTGCTGGCCGTGTGGTGCCCGGCGGGCTGGTTGGCGATGCTCATGGTGGAGATCCTCCTTGGATTCAAGGAGGGGAGGGAACGCGTCTATGCGAACGCACCCCTGAGAACTCGACTTCCTTCGCCGGTACTAGCCGGGGCAGGTTCGAGGGTCTGCGGCTCTCCGCACTCTCAGCGCCTTGGTGCGAATTTCTCCGCACGACGCTCCCCTGTCGTGATTGTTTCAGTCCTATGATGCTACCTCACGCTATGCTGGGGCAGGTACCGTTGCCCGCAACATTTGGGAGTTCCCGTGAACAGCTTGATGAAACTCGTCGGCCCGCTTATTTCGATCGCCGCAGGATTCGTGGGTGGAAAGATCGTTGACAAGGCCTGGATCGGATTCACCGGCCAGCAGCCGCCCAAGCACGGCAACAAGGAGGCCCAGGCCGAGGCCAGCATGCGCCAGGCGATTGTCTTCGCCGTGCTTTCGGCCACGACCGCCGCCCTGATCCAGGTGCTCACCGACCGCGGAACCCAAAGGGCCCTGGCCCGGTTCGCCAAGAAGGCCTAACACCACAAACGATTCAGGTGCCCACGGATTTCCCGTGGGCACCTGAATCGTTTCCGGCGCTCCCCTGGATCCCGGGCAGGGATGCGCGCCGCGGGGCCTAGTCGATGAAGTCGGTGCGGTCCCGCGTTCCGCCCCGGCCGCTTTCGTCTTCCTCCCGCTGTTCAGCGGCCTCGACGACCGCCGCCAGCTCATCCGCAACGAGGGTCTCGCGCTTGAGGTGCCGCGTCCGGTAGCCGGCGCGCCCCACCATGTGCGCCGAGACCGGTGCGGTGAGCAGCTGCAGCAGCCACGCCAGCGCCAGCACCGGCAGCACGGCCCAGGAACGCAGTTCCAGCCCGAGCGCCGCCAGCAGCAGGAACAGTCCCAGCACCTGCGGCTTGGTCGCGGCGTGCAGCCGCGAGAGCAGGTCGGGGAAGCGAAGCATGCCGATTCCCGCGGCCAGGGACATCAGGGATCCGACGATCATGAACGTCCCGGCGACGATGTCGATGATGGTGTCAAGCATCAGGCGTTCCTCCGGTCCGTGACGAAGCGGGAAACCGTGACCGAGCCGACGAACCCGACCAGGCATGCCAGCAGCACGAAGACCAGGTTGTTGGTGTGCCTGTTGACGGTCATCTCGATGCACAGCGCCGCGGAGATGATCAGCAACAGGACATCGGTGGCGATGACGCGTTCCAGGATGGACGGTCCCATCGCCAGCCTGGCGATGGCCAGGCAGGCGGCAATCGAGAGCGTGATTCCGCAGATCCACAAGACGATGTTCATGAGGTTGCTCCGTGTTCCTTGCTCGGTGCCTTCTTCTCGGCCTTCAGCGCGGCCAGCTCTTCGGTGGTGCCCATCATCCGGATCAGCCGTTCCTCGATCAGCAGGACCGATGCGCGGGCCTTTTCCACGCCCGCCTGGTCGTTGACGTTGAGCACATGCAGGTACAGCGTGGAGCTCCGGCGGTCCACCTCCACGACGTACGAGCCGGGCACCAGCGTCAGCACGTGGCCCACGAAGGTGACCAGCAGGTCCGACTCCGTGCGCAGCGTGACGGTGATGACCGCGCTGGTGGTCCGCGGCCCGCGAAACACCGCCAGGTACATGACCTCGAAGCTGGCCAGTGTCACGTCGCGCAGGAAAGCCCCGACGAAGACCACCGCGCGCCAGATGTTGAAGCGTCCCGAGAGGATCACCGGCGGCAGGCGGAAGACCCGCACCAGCAACAGCGAGATCAGCAGCCCGAAGACCAGGTTGCCGAGGGCAAAGTCCTGCCAGAGCGCGCCCCAGACCAGCGTCATGCCGAGCAGCAGCGGAATTTCCTGGCGCAGCGTGGAGCGCTGGCGCTGCCCGTGCTCGTCCTTGGCATCGGCCAGACGTTGTTCCCGGCTCATCGCGATTGCCCCTCTCCGGCGCCGAGTACGGCCTCGATGTAGTTGCCCTCGTCCAGCATCTGCCCGGCCACCCGGTCACTGAAGTCGAAGAGCGGCCCGGCGAACACCGTCAGGGCCACGCCCACCAGCACCAGGGCCGCGGTCATGGCGAGCATGCCGTTGGGCAGCAGGGCGGCGTTTCCGCGGTCGGAATAGCGGCTGGCCGGTTCGTCGGCGACGATGTCGTAGGTGGCGCCGCGGGCCGCGGAGACGCCCACCAGCAGCAGCGGGTCCGGGTCCGTGGCGTCCTCGGCATTGCGCCAGAACGCCCTGTTCCAGATGCGCGCGACGGCCAGCAGCGTCAACAGCGAGGTCAGCAGGGACACGCCGACCAGCACCCAGGCCATGGGCGTGCCCAGCTCGGCGCCGCCCTGGACCAGCCCCAGCTTGCCCAGGAACCCGGAGAACGGCGGGATGCCGCCCAGGTTCATGGCCGGGACGAAGAAGAGCAGGGCCAGCAGCGGGGAGAGCTTCGCCAGGGAGCCGAGCCGGTCGATGTTCGAGGTCCCGGCGCGGCGTTCGATGAGCCCGGCCACCAGGAACAGCGAGGTCTGCACCACGATGTGGTGGGCCACGTAGTAGATGGTGGCGCCCAGGCCCAGCTGGTTGCCCACGGCGACGCCGAAGATCAGGAAGCCGATGTGGCTGGTCAGCGTGAAGGAAAGCATGCGCTTGATGTCGGTCTGCGCCACGGCGCCCAGGATTCCCACCAGCATGGTCAGCCCCGCCACAAGCATCAGCGCGTCGGAGAGTTGGTTCCCGGGGAAGAGCAGGGTCTCGGTGCGGATGATGGCGTATACGCCGACCTTGGTCAGCAGCCCGGCGAACACCGCGGTGACCGGCGCTGGCGCCGTCGGGTAGGAGTCCGGGAGCCAGAAGGACAGCGGGAAGACCGCGGCCTTGATCCCGAAGGCCACCAGCAGCATCACGTGCAGCACCGTCTGGGTGCCCGGGGAGATGTCCGGCAGCTTCTGGGCCAGGTCGGCCATGTTCACGGTGCCCACGGCCGCGTAGATCATGCCGATGGAGATCAGGAACAGCAGCGAGGAGGCCACCGAGACCACCACGTAGGTGGTCCCGGCGCGGATGCGCGCGGTGGTGCCGCCCAGGGTCAGCAGCACGTAGGAAGCGGTGAGCAGTATCTCGAAGCCCACGTACAGGTTGAACAGGTCCCCGGCCAGGAAGGCGTTGGACACGCCCGCCACCAGGATCAGGTAGGCCGGGTGGAAGATGGACACCGGCCCGTCCTCGTCCCCGTCGGCCAGGCCCTGGCTGGTGGCGTAGAGCAACACGGCCAGGGAGACGATGGTGGAGACCACCAGCATGAAGGCGGAGAACCCGTCCACGACCATGGAGATGCCGAAGGGCGGTGCCCAGCCGCCGAGCGTGACCGAGTAGGTCCCGCCGTCCCAGACCAGGGCCAGCATCCAGGCCTCGAGGCACAGGGTGGCCACGAGGACGCCGATGGTCACCGCGCGCTGGGTGCGCTGCTTGCGGCGCAGGATGAAGGCCAGTGCCGCGCCGAAGATCGGCAGGGCCACCGCCAGCGGGGCAAATGAAACGGCGGTCAGTGGTGCATCGATCATGCGCGCGGCCCCTCGTCCTTGGTGTCTTCTGCGGGCACGAGCCCGTCCCCCTCGAATTCGGTGGTGTCCTCGGGAACCGGGGAGTCTTCCTCGAAGTCGAAGGTCGACTGCTGCGAGACGCGACGGTCCTCGTCGTCGTCGGCGACCACGTCGGCCCGGGAGATCACCCAGGAGCGGTAGATGATGCCCAGCATGAACGCGGTCACCGCGAAGGTGATCACGATGGCCGTGAGGATCAGCGCCTGGGGCAGCGGGTCGCTGTATTGCTCAGCGTCGAGCCCCGCCTGGTACAGCGGGGCCTGCCCGCGGCGGCCGCCGGCGGAGAGGATCAGCAGGTTCACGCCGTTGCCCAGGACCACGATGCCCAGCAGCACCCGGGTGAGGGAACGCTCCAGCAGGAGGTAGATCCCCACGGCGAAAAGGATGCCCATCACTATGAGCAAGGTGATATTGGTGCTCAACGTCCCACTCCCGTCTCCGCGTCGGAAACCATGTCATGCGTGTCGGTGGGGCTGCGGCCCTCGGAGCGGTCGTCGATTTCCGAGCCCAGGGAGCGCAGCACGTCGATGACCAGCCCGACCACCACCAGGTAGACCCCGATGTCGAAGAGCGTCGAGGTCACGAACTTTTGCTCCCCGAAGAGCGGCCAGGTGAATTCGATGGCGGCGGAGGTGAACATCTGCGCGCCGAAGAACAGCGGTCCCACGGCCGTGAGCGCCGCGAGCCCCAGCCCGGTGCCCATGAGCGTTCCCGGGCTCACCGGGGTGGACTCGGTCAGCTCCACCCGGCCGCCGGCCAGGTAGCGGATGGTCAGGGCCAGCCCGGCCAGCAGGCCGCCGGCAAAGCCGCCGCCGGGGGTGTTGTGCCCCGCCAGCAGCAGGTACACGGAGGCCAGCAGGATGGTGTGGAAGAGCAGCCGGGTGACGACCTCGAAGGTGATGGAACGCCGCTCCGGCGCCAGCGTGTGGCCGGCCACCAGCCAGGAGTCCTTCTTGGAGATCGCGAAGTTCCGCGCCACGGACAGTCCCGCGCGGCTCGGGGACTTCCCGCCGATGGCCTCGGAGCCGTGGTCCACCGACCCGGAGGGCACCGCGGAGACGCGCAGGCGCTTGTCCCCGCGCCCACGCACGAAGATCAGCGAGGCGACCCCGGTGGCGGCCGCGGCCAGCACCGTGATCTCGCCGAAGGTGTCCCAGGCGCGCATGTCCACCAGGGTCACGTTCACGATGTTCTTGCCCGCCCCGCCGGTATAGGCGAGTTCCGGGTAGGCCAGCGAAATGGGGTCCGCGACGCGCGAGGCCATGGCGGTGGCGGCGATGTAGATCATCGAGGCGCCGAAGCCGATGCCGATCAGCGCACGTCCCAACCGGTGGCCCGTGGGGTTCTTGGCCCACAGTTCCACGGGCAGTGCGCGCAGGGCCAGCACGAAGGCCACCAGCACGATGGTTTCCACCAAAAGCTGGGTGACGGCCAGGTCGGGGGCGCCCTGCAGCGCGAAGATCGCCGCCATGCCGTAGCCGCTGACCGAGACCATCAGCACGGCCAGGAAGCGCCGGTTGGCCTGCACGGCCCCGATGGCGCCCACCACCATGACGAGCCCGATGACCAGCTGCGCGGGGTGGTCGAAGGCGATGAAGTTCCCCGGGGCCGGGGTGCTGAGCCAGATCGAGGTCGTCGCCGGCAGCACCAGCGCCACGGTCAGGATCACCACGAGGTAGAAGGAGAGGGAACCGCGCTGGGTGCGGCCGGTGAGCCAGATCGCCAGGTTGTCCAGGACGGTGATCGTGAACTTGTAGTCGCGTTCGGCGTCGAAGACCGGCGGGACCTTGGCCTGGAAGGCAAAGACCTTGCCGCGGGCCAGGAAGAGCAGTGTGCCGGCCACCATGGTCAGGGCGCTCAGGCCCAGCGCCGGGGTGAACCCGTGCCAGAGTCCCAGGTGGATGGGGGCGTCCGCGGCGGCGAAGAGCCCGAGGTACGGCTCGATGGTCCCCTCAAGCACTTGCGGGATCCAGGCGAAGACCACGGTGGCCGCGGTGAGCACGAGCAGCGGCGTGAGGAACAGCAACGGCACCTTCGGGAAGGCGGTGGCCTTCATGCCGGCCTTGGCGGCAAAGCCGCCCCAGAGGAAGCGCGCGGAGTAGGCGAAGGTCAGCATGGCCCCGATGACCACGCCGACGAGCAGCACCGCGCCGGCGGCGCCATTGCCGTTGGCATGTTCCAGCAGGGACTCGAACACCGCTTCCTTGGCCACGAAGCCGAAGACCGGAGGGAGCCCTGCCATGGAGGCGGCGGCGATCGCGGCGACGGCAAAGAGCAGCGGCGAGGACTTGTAGAGCCCGGAGAGCTGGTGGATGTCCCGGGTGCCGGACTTGTGGTCGATGATGCCCACGATCAGGAAGAGCGTTGCCTTGAAGAACCCGTGTGCCAGCATCATGGCCAGGCCGGCCAGATAGGCGTTGGGGGTGCCCATGCCCAGGATCAGGATCAGGAAGCCGAGTTGGGAGACCGTGCCGTAGGCCAGCAGCAGCTTGAGGTCGTGTTGCCGCAGCGCCCGCCAGCCGCCGATCAGCATGGTGGCCAACCCGACCCAGAGCAGCATGGGCTGCCAGAAGGCGGTCTCGGCAAAGCCGGGGGCAAGGCGCGCGACCAGGTAGATGCCCGCCTTCACCATGGCCGCGGCGTGGAGGTAGGCCGAGACGGGAGTCGGGGCGGCCATGGCACCGGGCAGCCAGAAGTGGAAGGGGACCAACGCGGACTTGGAGATCGCCCCGATCAGCACCAGGGCAATGGCCACGTCGATGTAGGTGCCCAGGGCGGTGAGCTCCGGCGCCTTGGCCAGGATCTCGGAGATGCGGTAGGTGCCCGCGGCGTGGCCGAGCATGATCAGCCCGGCCAGCATCGTCAGGCCGCCAAAGGTCGTGACCATCAGGGCGGTGAGTGCCGAACGCCGGGCGCTCATGCGGGTCCGGTTGAAACCGATCAGCAGGAACGAGAGGATCGTGGTCAGTTCCCAGAAAATGAAGAGCAGGAGCATGTCGTCGGCGGTCACCAGGCCGAACATGGACGCCGCGAAGGCCAGCAATTGGGCGCCGAAGGCACCGGTGTGTGGATCCTCGTTCTTGAAATAGCGTGCGCAGTAGAACAGCACCAGGGCCCCGATGCCCAGCACCAGGAGGCACAGCACCGCGGAAAGCGCATCCATCCGGAAATCAAGATGGGCGTTCAGCGGGCCGATCCAGCTGTAGAGCTCGGACGGCGGTGCATTGGGCCCGCCGCTGGCGACGGCCTGGTCGGAGCCCGTGAATGCCGAAAAATTCGCCACCAGCCAGACGAAGGCCAACGCCGGAACGGCAGCCAAAACGTAGAACGTCGATCGGCCCAGAAGTCGAAAAATTAATGGCGCAATTCCGGCAACTGCAAAAAGCGCAATCAGGACAAGGAGCACACGTATCTCCTATGGTCGGCGGGCCAGTGCCCTGGCAGCAAAACGGTCAAAAAGGCAGATTCCAGCCTATCAGCCGACACCTCCCGCCAAGCGATTTGACCCGGGATTAAGCTGATGAAATCTCGCGGAATAATTCGCCTTTCCGGATTGTTTAAGACCCGTGCCGCAATGGACATTTCCGCGGCACGTCAGCGGGCATTATTCCGTTGCGTCCCCGTTGTTGGTTCGATGCGGCTACGATGCACCCATGAGCGAGTTTCCTGCGGCACCGTCGGCCTCGACCGACCGGCAGAGAATTGTCACCAAGCCGGTCGTGGCATGGGCTTCCTGGGACTGGGGGTCGGCCGCCATCAACGCGGTGATGACGACCTTCGTCTTCACCGTCTACTTGACCAGCGACCTCTTCGGGAACAAGGACGCCAATTCGGTGGTCCTGGGCAATGGGCTGGCGATCGCCGGCGTGGCCATTGCGCTGCTGGCCCCGGTGACCGGGCTGCGCTCGGATGCCGGGGGGCGCCGCCGCTTATGGCTGGGCGTGAACACGGTGATCGTCGCGGTGCTCACCGCGGCCTGCTTCTTCGTTTTCCCCGAACCGCGATTCCTGGTCCTCGGCGTTACGCTCATTGCGCTGGCCTCGGTCTTCGCCGAGTTTGCGACGGTGAACTACAACGCCATGCTGCCGCAGATTTCCACGCCCTCCACCATTGGCAAGGTCTCGGGGTTTGGCTGGGGCATGGGCTACCTCGGCGGAATCCTGGCCCTGGCCATCGTCCTGTTCACGCTGGTGACCCCGCTCTTCGATTGGGCGGGCGCCTCGGAGGCCGATGCCCTGAACCTGCGCCTTGTCGCGGTGTTCTCCGCGGTCTGGTTCCTGGGCTTCGGGCTCCCGGTGCTCTTCGCCGTCCCCGAGATCCCCGGCGAATCGGGCGGGCCGCGCTTCACCGTCCTGCAGTCGTACGCCGAGCTGTGGCGCCGGATCGTCGCCCTGGCCCGCACCGACCGCCACACCGTCTTCTTCCTGCTGGCCAGCGCGGTCTTCCGCGACGGGCTGGCGGCCGTGTTCACCTTTGGGGGCATCATCGCCGCAGGCACCTTCGGGTTCCCGCTGCAGCAGGTGATCATCTTCGCCATCGTCGGCAACGTCGTCGCGGCCGCCGGCGCCATGGTCGGCGGGCTGCTCGATGACAAGATCGGCCCCAAGCGCGTGATCATCGCCTCGCTCATCGGGCTGCTGGTGGCCGGCACGGGGGTCTTCCTCTCCCCCGGCGCCTCGGGCTTCTGGATCTTCGGTTTGCTGCTCTGCCTGTTCGTCGGTCCGGCCCAGTCCTCCAGCCGCGCGTTCCTGGCCCGGCTGGCCCCCGTCGGACAGGAAGGCGAGCTCTTCGGCCTCTACGCCACCACCGGGCGCGCGGTCAGCTTCCTGGCCCCGGCACTGTTTGCGGCGGCAATCGCCCTGGCGGCACCCCACGTGGCCGAGGCCCAGCGCTACGGCATCCTGGGCATCCTGGCCGTCCTGCTGCTCGGGCTGCTCCTGCTGATTCCGGTGCGTGCACCGCGCCACGGGCCGACGCCGCTGGAACGTGGCCTTTGACGGGCATTGATGGTTGCATGGGTGCCATGAGCGCACAGGAACCCCGGACCGTGACCGTGACCGGTGCCGGCGGGCAGATCGGCTATGCGTTGCTATTTCGCATCGCCTCGGGGGCCGTGTTCGGGCCGGGCACCCCGGTCAGGCTGCGCCTGCTGGAGATCCCGGCGGGCCTGAAGGCCGCGGAGGGCACCGCCCTCGAGTTGCAGGATTGCGCGTTCGCCGCCCTGGACTCGGTCGAGGTCACCGAAAATGCCGCCCGCGCCTTCGACGGCACCAATGTTGCGCTGCTGGTCGGTGCCCGGCCGCGCGGCCCGGGCATGGAACGCGGGGACCTGCTCTCGGCCAACGGCGCCATCTTCGGCCCCCAGGGCGCGGCCATCAACGCCGGCGCCGCCGACGACGTAAGGGTCCTGGTGGTGGGCAACCCCGCGAACACCAACGCGTTGATCGCCGCGGCCCATGCACCGGATGTCCCCGCCGAACGCTTTACCGCCATGACGCGCCTGGACCACAACCGGGCGCTGGCGCAGCTGGCCGGCACCCTGGATGTCCCGGTGGCCTCGATCGGAAACATCATCATCTGGGGCAACCACTCGGCAACCCAGGTCCCCGACATCTCCCACGGCGTCCTCACCGGCGCCGATGGCGCCCAACGCCCCCTGCCGGACGCCCTGGCCGAGGCCCTCGGCGGTGCAGGCAAGGTGGCGACGTGGCTCGATGAGACGTTCATTCCGCGGGTGGCCAAGCGCGGGGCGGAGATCATCGAGGTCCGGGGTTCTTCCTCGGCGGCATCGGCGGCGGCCGCGGCCATCGACCACGTCCGCGACTGGGTCCGGGGAACCACGGGTTCCTGGACCTCGGCGGCGGTGCTTTCCGACGGATCCTATGGCGTGCCGCGGGGATTGGTCAGTTCCTTCCCGGTCAACTCCCGTGACGGTGCCTGGGAGATCCAGCAGGGACTTTCGGTGGCCGCGGACGTGCGGGCCCGGATCGAGGGCTCCGTGAGGGAACTCGAAGAGGAACGCGACATGGTCAAGTCCCTGGGGCTTGTCTAAGACGGGGAATCCCGGAAAGGAACCGGATGGTGGAGCACGGCGCAGTTTTGCATATCGACGGGCTGGAGGTCGCGGTGCGCGATGCCGTCCAGGGCGACCTGCCCGCGCTCCTGGCGATGCTCGCCGACGACCCCTTGGGCGCATCCCGCGATCCCGGCTTCGACGCAGACTTGGAACCCTACCTCGCTGCCTTTGCCGCCATCGACCGGGATCCGGCGCACCGGCTGCTGGTGTGCGAGAGCGCGGGTCAAGTGGTCGCCATGCTGCAGCTGTCCTTCATTCCGGGTCTTTCCCGCCGCGGGGCCTGGCGCGCCCAAATCGAGGCGGTGCGCACCCACGCCGACTTCCGCGGCCGCGGCCTGGGCCAGGGGTTCATCCAGTGGGCCATCGGGCACGCACGCGACCGTGGCTGCTCGCTGGTGCAACTGACCACCGACAAGAGCCGCTCCGATGCCCATCGTTTCTATGAGCGGCTGGGGTTCGAGGCAAGCCACGAGGGCATGAAGCTGGTGTTCTAAAGGGATTCTCCGCAACCACCGGCACCGGCCCACAGACGCGTTCGGGCCCCGAGGAATCGGGGCCCGAACGCGTCATTGTCTTGTTGTCAGTTTTCCAGCGTGGTCCTGTGGAAGTTCAGGTGGCTGCGCGACGCGGTGGGTCCGCGCTGGCCCTGGTAGCGGTTTCCGTAGGCACCGGACCCGTAGGGGTGCTCGGCCGGGGACGAGAGCTTGAAGAAGCACAGCTGCCCGATCTTCGAACCCGGCCACAGCTTGATGGGGAGCGTCGCCATGTTGGACAGTTCCAGGGTCACATGGCCAGAGAAACCGGGGTCGATGAAGCCGGCTGTGGAGTGGGTCAACAAACCAAGTCGTCCCAGCGAGCTCTTGCCCTCGAGGCGGGCGGCGATATCCGTGGGAAGCGTGACCGTTTCATAGGTGGAGCCCAGGACGAATTCTCCCGGGTGCAGGATGAACGGCTCATCCGGCTCGACTTCCACCAAACGAGTCAGCTCGGGCTGGTCCAACGCCGGATCGATGTGGGCATATTTGTGGTTGTCGAAAAGCCGGAAGAACCGGTCGATCCGTACGTCCACGCTTGCCGGCTGGACCATCGCCGGGTCGAAGGGGTCGAGCTTAATACGTTCGGAGGCCAGCTCGCGTCGAATATCACCATCAGAAATCAGCACAGTACCCAAAATATCCCATTTGGCGCGTGGTTCCGGCATCGGAGACCAGGGTGCATGCATGGCGAGGGGCCGATCGCGGCCCGGGACGGGGAATATGCGCCCGCTTTGCATGGGCGGAACCATGGGGTCTGCGGTTATCCTGAAAGGGCTCCATCCAGCTTTATCCCCGAAAGGGACATCGTGTCTTTGTTTCGTGCCGGCCTTCCCGCCCTCCTCTTGGGCGCCTGCCTGGTGCTGGCGGCCCCGCTCGCCGCACAGGCCGCCCCCATGGATGCCGCGGCGGCACAGGTGCGTGCCGAAAAACCGGCGAAACCACCGACCACGAAAGAGCTGACCAAGGACCAGGACTCCTATCTGGCGCTGGTGAGCCGCGACCACCCGTTGGATCCGGCGAACTACAAGCCCAAGGACCTGCGAACCGTTTCCGGTACCGGCATGGAGCTGCGCAAGGATGCGGCCACGGCGCTCGAGAGCCTGCTCAAGGCCTCGCGCAAGGACGCACAGTCGCTGAGTGTGCTCAGCGCCTACCGCTCCTACGACCGGCAGATTGCGCTGTTCAACGGTTACAAGGCCCGCTACGGGACCGACTACGCCACGCGGATTTCGGCACCGGCCGGCACCAGCGAACACCAGCTCGGGCTCGCGGCGGACATCGGTCTCAGCAGTGGCGTGTGCAACCTCAAGGCCTGCTTCGGCGAGACCGAGGGCGGAAAGTGGTTGGCAGCCAACGCTGCGGACTTCGGATTCATTATCCGCTACCCGGCCGACGGCGAAAAGGTGACCGGCTACAAATACGAGCCGTGGCATCTTCGCTTTATCGGCGTGGACCAGGCCAAGGCCATGGAAAAGTCCAAGGCCGGCACCTTCGAGGCGTTCCACGCGGCCCTGGTCAAGGCCTCCAAGGTCAAGCCGCCCACCGCGGCCCAGATCAAGAAGCAGCGCGAGTCGCTGCTGATCCTGCGGTTCCTGCCGCCCTACCGCGACTGGTCGATCGGCTACGACTTCGCCCGTTAGGCAGTCCTCCCGGCAGCTGCCCGCATTCTTCCCGGTGTGCAGCAATGCTGCATGGAATCGGGGAGCCCCGTTGCGCTTTTCCGCCGGCCACACAACAAATTCCGCCTACGGGGTCGGGCGGCATTTCGCATAGCATGGCGTCCATGCCCAACGCTGAATCCGCCGCCCTCACGGAGAACTTTCACCCGTTCAAGCTATTTCTGCCGGGCGGCATCCCGATCCACGGCAACTATGCGCGCTTTGGCGGCACGCTGTATTCCAGTCGGACCACGGACCGGTTAACCGGCAACGGCAGCGACCCGCAGTTGGTCATCATCGAGACAGGCAAGCGGCCTGGCTCCGAATGGGAACTGACACTCGAGCACCGGGGAAGCTCCCACACGGAATGGACCAAGGTGATTGCCCTGTCCCGGGCCGAGGAGACCTTCCGGTGCCTGGGGACCGTTTTCTGGCGTGGCCTGAAGATGGGCGGCCTGGATTACCTGCCCGAGGGCAACTTGATCGGCGGCTACCTGGGGTCGGTGCCGCCAAGACTCCAGGAACGGCTCAAGGGATTGCGCCATCTCCACCAGGTGGATCGTTCGGTGTGGCACGGATACGTGCCGCTGGATGAAATCGAGGAGCTGGCAATCCGCCGGGAACCGTGGCCTGAACGGCCTCGCGCCCCTTGGTGGGAAATTCCCCGCGGGCCCTGACCATCGCGATGCCGCGGGGACGGGTCGGCACTTCGGCACGGCAGCCCAAGACAAAGGGCACCGTCGGATGCCGGCTTTCGCCCGCATCCGACGGTGCCCCGGGGTCCTGCCCGCCGCGGCCTACTTGGCGCGGACAGGGATTCCCGTGAAGGTCGGCTTGGAGGTCTCGGCAAAGAAGTCGTTGCCCTTGTTGTCCACCACGATGAACGCGGGGAAGTCCTCGACCTCGATCTTCCAGATCGCTTCCATGCCGAGCTCCTCGTATTCGACGACCTCGACCTTCTTGATGCAGTCAAGTGCCAAACGTGCTGCCGGGCCGCCGATGGAGCCGAGGTAGAAGCCGCCATGCGCGTTGCACGCGTCGGTGACCGCCTTGGAGCGGTTGCCCTTGGCCAGCATGACCATCGAGCCGCCGGCGGCCTGGAACTGGTCCACGTAGGAGTCCATGCGCCCGGCCGTGGTCGGGCCGAACGAACCCGAGGCCATGCCTTCGGGGGTCTTGGCCGGACCCGCGTAGTACACCGGGTGGTCCTTGAGGTATGCCGGCATGTCCTCTCCGGCGTCCAGGCGTTCCTTGATCTTGGCGTGCGCGATGTCGCGGGCAACGACCAACGGGCCGGACAGCGACAGGCGGGTCTTGACCGGGTGCTTGTCCAGTTCAGCCAGGATCTGGGCCATCGGCTGGTTCAGGTCGATCTTCACCACGGAGGAGCCGCCGGTGCCGGTGACGCCGTCGGTCTCGTCATCGTGCGCGGCCAGCGCCGGGTGCGATTCGTCGGGCATGAAGCGGGCCGGATCCGTCTCCAGCTGCTCCACGAACACGCCCTCGGGGGTGATCTTGGCCAGCATCTGGCGGTCGGCCGAGCAGGAGACGGCGATGGCCACCGGCAGCGAGGCGCCGTGGCGCGGCAGGCGCACCACGCGCACGTCGTGGCAGAAGTACTTGCCGCCGAACTGGGCGCCGATGCCGAAGTTGCGGGTCAGTTCCAGGACCTGCTCCTCGAGCTCGATGTCGCGGAAGCCGCGGCCGGTCATCGCCCCGGTGGTCGGCAGGTTGTCGAGGTACTTGGCCGAACCGTACTTGGCGGTCTTCAGCGCGAACTCGGCGCTGGTGCCGCCGATGACGATGGAGAGGTGGTACGGCGGGCACGCCGCGGTGCCCAGCGAGCGCAGCTTCTCGTCCAGGAAGCGCAGCATGGCGTTCTCGTTGAGGATGGCCTTGGTTTCCTGGTACAGGAAGGACTTGTTGGCGCTTCCGCCGCCCTTGGCCATGAGCAGGAACTTGTACTGGTTCTCGTGGCCCGGCTCGGTGTCGGCGTAGATCTCGATCTGCGCCGGCAGGTTGTTGCCCGTGGACTTTTCCTCCCACGTGGTCAGCGGTGCCAGCTGCGAGTAGCGCAGGTTCAGCGTGGTGTAGGCGTCGTAGATGCCCTTGGACAGGTCCTTTTCGTCCGGGCCCTGGGTCAGCACCTGCTGGCCGCGCTTGCCCATGACGATCGCGGTTCCGGTGTCTTGGCACATGGGCAGGATGCCGCCGGCGGCGATGTTGGCGTTCTTGAGCAGGTCAAGGGCGACGAACTTGTCGTTGGGGCTGGCTTCCTCGTCGTCGAGGATGTTGCGCAGCTGCTGCAGGTGGGCCGGGCGAAGGTAGTGCGAAATGTCATGCAGCGCGGTGGTGGCCAGCTGCTGCAGCGCCTCGGGGTCGACCTCGAGGTACGTCCGGCCACCCGGACCCTCGACGGTGCGGACACCCTCGGTGGAAATCTGGCGGTAGGTGGTCTCGTCCGCCCCGATGGGCAGGAGGTCTTCGTACTGGAATTCGGGCATGAGGCTTCCTCGCAAAAGATTCAAATCGTTTCCCCCTAGTTTAGGACGGTTGGGCGGGCAACCGGACATTGGGTTGCGCCGACGGGCGCAAAGTAGACATGCTTGGGAGCATGAGCGAAGAGAACCAGCAAGCCAAGTCCACCGAAGGCACCGACGACATCCAGGCGGCACTGGGCATCGAACCGAAGGTCACCGGCAACGAACCGGCCACCCATTTTGAGATGATGATCCGCGCGGCACAGAACGACCCTGCTCTCAACGGCCAAGTCATCTCGTCATTGATGAATTCGGAAGTTTATTTCCTCAGTCGAGAGGAAGTCGCCGGCGAAGCCCGCAATGCCCAGCCCATGATCCTGCAAAACGCCTCGGGCGACCCGGTGATCGCGTTGTTTACCCACCTGGCCCGGATCCCCGGCGCCTACATCGACGTCGCCCCGTATGGCGTCCAGGTGCTCGGCGGCACAGTCGTCCGCTCGCTGCAGGACACCGGGCTGGTCATCAACCCGGGGCACGAGCTGTGCTTCGAGATCGATGCCGCCGGGGTGAAGACCATCCGGGAGGAATTCAACCTCGACGGAACACCGAAGGACCCCTCGAAGTAGGGCCACAAATCCCCCGGGTGTCGCCCGCCATCCCCTAACTCCGTTTCCAAGCCCGGAGGTCTACAGTGGGAGCATGGATTTTGAAGATACGTCGTTGCCCGGGCTCGGCGTCCGTCGCGAAATAATCCTCGCTTCAGGACGCCGGGTGGGCGTGGTGATCCTGCGTGACGGAACCATGCAGTTGATCATTTCCCAGCGCGATGACCCCGACGCCTGTGCCGCGTCCATTCCGCTGAGCGTTGAGGAAGCCGGTGCCATTGGCGCCATGCTCGGTGCCCCGCAGCTGGTGACACAGCTGTCCGACCAACACCGCGAGCTGCCCGGGGTCAACACCCAACAATTCGTGCTGAGCCACGAAAGCCCCTATGTGGACCAGACGCTGGGCGACACCCGCCTGCGGACCCGCACGGGCACCTCCGTCGTCGCCATTTCCCGCAGCGGAAAGGTCTTCCCCTCCCCCACCCCCGATTTTGAACTCAATGCGGGGGACGTGCTGATCATCGTCGGCACCTCTGCAGGGTTGGAAAACGCAGCGCACCTGATCAACGACGGCTAGGGGAGGTGCATGGCTGATGCACGGCACTGCGCTAATACTCGTTGAGCTCGGCGCCGTCTTCTTGGGGCTTGGCCTGCTGGGACGCCTGGCGGCGAGAATCGGCATGTCACCGGTTCCGTTGTACCTGCTCGGCGGCCTGCTCTTCGGCACCGGGGGCGTGGTCAACCTGGAAGGGGTCTCGGAGTTCGGGGAGATCGCCAGCGAGATCGGCGTGATCCTGCTGCTGCTGATGCTCGGGCTGGAATACACCGCCCGGGAACTCGTCACGGGCCTGAAGGGTTCGTGGCTTGCGGGCGTCGTTGACCTGGTCCTGAATTTCACCCCGGGAGCCGCCCTGGCCCTGATCATGGGATGGGGAGTTGCCGGGGCCTTGGTCCTGGGCGGTGTCACCTATGTGTCGTCCTCCGGCATCATTGCCAAGGTGCTCTCCGACCTGGGCAGGTTGGGCAACCGCGAGACGCCGGTGGTCCTGTCCATCCTCGTGCTCGAGGACCTCGCGATGGCCATCTACCTGCCGGTGCTCACCGCCACCCTGGCCGGGCTCGGTTTCCTGGGCGGCCTGCGTGCGGTGGGCATTGCGATGGGCACCATCACGCTGGTGTTGTTGGCCGCCTTGCGCTTCGGGCCGCAGATTTCACGGCTGATCCATTCCGCGGACCGGGAAAACTTCCTGCTCAAGCTCATCGGCGCCGCGCTGCTGGTCGCTGGGCTGGCCTCGGCGTTGCAGGTCTCCGCGGCGGTGGGCGCCTTCATGCTCGGCATCGCCATTTCCGGGTCGACGGCGCACTCGGCAACCAAGGTCCTTGAACCGCTGCGGGACCTTTTTGCCGCCATCTTCTTTGTGGTCTTCGGGTTGAACACCGATCCGACCAGCATTCCCGCGGTCCTGCCCATGGCCATTCTGTTGGCGATCGTCACCTCTTTGACGAAGGTCGCCACCGGGGTCTGGGCGGCGAAGCGGGCCGGCATCGGGATCCCGGGACGGGTCCGCGCCGGTGTCGCGTTGATTGCCCGAGGCGAGTTTTCCATTGTCATTGCCGGTTTGGCGGTGGCCTCCGGTGCCATCACCGGGGAACTTGCCGCGCTGGCAACGGCCTACGTGCTGCTGTTGGCTGTCCTGGGCCCCGTGGCAGCCCGCCTGGCCGAGCCGCTGGCCAGGCCGTTCATGCCCAAGGCGTCGCCGGCGCCCGACGTCGCTTTTTGACGCGCCGGGATTCCCGATTAGGTTTTGGCACCCCACCTTGGGATATGCTGTTTTCTGCCCGGGACGCCAATAGGCTTCCCGGAGCACTGCGGGCGTAGCTCAATGGTAGAGCGCCAGCTTCCCAAGCTGGACACGCGGGTTCGATTCCCGTCGCCCGCTCGCTATGAAATTGGGACCCGGCCTGCGGCCGGGTCCCAATGCGTTAAAGGGGCACCCCTCGGTGCGGTGCGCCGAATAGGGGAAAGTGGGAATCCAAGTCCAATGAATGGCGTACTGTCTGGTTTTGCCGTGGTGTGGACCGTCATCGTAGTGGGCTACTTCGTCGGTCGAAGCGGCGTGCTGGGCGAAAATGCCCGCTACGTGCTGAACCGGCTCACCTTCTTCGTGGCCAGCCCCGCCCTGCTGTTCACCACGCTGGCAGATTCGGACCCCGCATCGGTGCTCGGCCCTTTCCTGGGCGTTGCGGCGATTTCATCCCTCGCCACCGCCGTCGTTTTCGTGCTGGTGACGCGCTGGTGGTTGCGGCGCGACCTGACCGAGTCGACCATCGGCGCGATGAGCGCGTCCACCGTGAACTCGGCCAACCTCGGGTTGCCCATTGCCCTCTATGTCCTGGGCGACATGGCCCACGCTGCTCCCGTGATCCTGTGGCAGCTGGCATTGTTCTCCCCGGTGTGCCTGGCCATCCTGGATGCCAGCACGTCCCGGCATCGCACCACGGTGTTTTCGATGCTGGTCCAGACCTTGAAAAACCCGATGATCGTCGGTTCCCTGGCGGGTCTGGTGTGCGCGCTCTTCGACCTGGAGCTCCCCCAGCCGCTGGCCGATCCGATTGAGCTCATTGCCGGTGCCTCCATCCCGGCCATGCTCATTGCCTTCGGCATTTCCCTGGTCGGCTCCAAGCCGCTGGAGGCCTCCGGCGGCCGCCGCGCGGATACGCTGCTGGCCACGGGTATGAAGTTGTTCTTCCAGCCCGTGGTGGCCTGGGTCCTGGCGGTGTGGCTCTTCCGCCTGGACAGCGACGCCGTGTTTGTCGCGGTGGTCATGGCGGCGCTGCCCACCGCCCAGAACATCTTTGTGACGGCCTCACGCTACGAGCGCGGCGTCGTGTTGGCCAAGGATACGGTCCTGCTCACCACGATCGTCGCGGTGCCGGCCATGATGTTGGTCCCCCTGCTTCTGACCTGAGGCGCGCGGGCGGTCCCAAACGGGCCGGATGCGACGCGGCGTCGACGCATGGCGGAATATGGGGCTTATGCCAGCCCCACCTCCGTGTTAGCGTCTGATCAGGATCCATGTGCCACTCCGTAGAGCGGCTCCTTGCACCAGGGGCCCCGGTCCCCCGCCGGCGCATGGACGATTGCCACCGAAAGGACCGTTTCCCCATGAAGCGCCAACTCATCGCCCTCATGACCACCGCCTTCATCGCCCTGGCCGCAACCGGCTGCGGCGGCTCTTCCGAGCCTTCGGGCTCGCCGGCGGCCAGCGGTACCGCCACCGGGCTGACCCTCAAGCAGGTCCAGGACGCCGGGGTGCTGACGGTCGGCACCGAGGGCACCTACAAGCCTTTCTCCTTCCACGAGGGCGGAACCGGCCCGCTGACCGGATTCGACGTCGAGGTGATCACCGCGGTGGCCGGGAAACTGGGCGTGGAACCGAAGTTCGAGGAAACCCAGTGGGATGCGATCTTTGCCGGGCTGGAATCCGGGCGCTTCGACGTGATCGCCAACCAGGTCTCCATCACCCCCGAGCGCGAGGCCAAGTACGAGTTCTCCACGCCGTACACCGTTAGCACCGGCGTCATCGTGACCGAGGCCGGGAACAGCGATATTTCCTCGTTCGCGGACCTGAAGGGCAAGACCACCGCCCAGTCGCTGACGAGCAATTGGTACCAGCTGGCCAAGGACTCCGGGGCACAGGTTGAGGCCGTGGAGGGCTGGGCCCAGGCCATCACGCTGCTGAAGCAGGGCCGCGTGGACGCCACCGTCAACGACAAGCTGACCTACCTGGATGCGCAGACGACCAAGCAGGACGACGGCATCAAGATCGCCGCCGAAACCACCGACAAGTCACTCAGTGCCGTGACATTCCGCCAGGGCAGCGAGGACCTGCGCAAGGCCGTGGACAAGGCACTGGCCGAGCTCTCCGCGGACGGCACGCTGGCCAAGATCTCCGAGAAGTA
Organism: Paeniglutamicibacter sp. MACA_103; assembly: GCF_045798555.1. Classification (NCBI taxonomy): domain Bacteria; kingdom Bacillati; phylum Actinomycetota; class Actinomycetes; order Micrococcales; family Micrococcaceae; genus Paeniglutamicibacter; species Paeniglutamicibacter sp. MACA_103. The sequence continues at coordinate 46,918 of NZ_JBIXLN010000040.1, forward strand.
CTTCGGGG